>JBOGFU010000175.1:0-9677 GCA_050743545.1 Acidimicrobiales bacterium
CGCGTCGACTCTTCGAAGAAGAGCGACGCGACGACTCGCCCGCGCAGCGCGGGCACCTTCTTTATGCTTCGCCGGTGTACCTCGACGAAGGTCTCGGCGACGTTGAGGACCTCCACCAGGTCGCCCCGGCTGAGGCCTTCGAGCGTCAGCAGATTCGCGCCCTTGAGACCGCTGCTCATGGCGCGCCCCGTCGGCCAATCCCCACGCCGTCGAGCGTCGCGACCACGACTTCGTCGAGCGCGCTGGGGAGGTTTTTGCCGACGAAATCGGCTCGAATGGGAAGCTCTCGGTGACCCCGGTCAACCATGACCGCAAGCTGAATCGCCCGAGGACGACCCCAGTCCGACAGGGCGTTGAGCGCCGCTCGGATCGTGCGTCCGGTGAACAGGACGTCGTCGACGAGCACGACGACGCGCTCTGTGAGGTCGTGGTCGATCGTCGTCGGCGCGGGTGTGGCGAGGGGCGAACGCGACACGTCGTCGCGGTAGAGCGCCACGTCGAGCAGGCCCACCGGCACGCTCAGAGCCCCGATCTCGTTGAGGAGGGCGCCGAGGGTCACGGCGAAGGGTCGCCCCCCACGTTGCACGCCGATGATCGACACGTCGTCTAAGCGCGGATTTCGCTCCGCGATCTCGTGGGCCATTCGCCGCAGCGCTCGTGCGACGTCGGCCGCGCTGAGCAACCCACCAGTAGGCACGAACGCCGGAACCCCCGCGGGCGCCGTGCGCTCTCCACCTCTGTCCATCGCGCTCCCGTCGTGCGGGCCTCACGGGACCCGCTTCACGACCTTGTCTGGCGGCTCATCGAGCCGATGAGGAGTCTACCGAAGCGCTAGTGGATCGTGTTGACCGTCGTCGTCAGCGCCGTGGTGATCACCGCGGAGATTGCGACCCACACCCAGAAGAAGCGGACCAGACGCGCCTGATACCAGTTTTCGCCCGTGATGGCGCCACGCGCCGCCCGGATGGCAAGACCGAGGCCGAGGAACGCGAGGACCACGTAGTGGACCAGCCCCACCGAGATAATCGCCATCATGGCCGACGAGTATGTCGTGTAGGCCATCACCTGGTTGTCGTTTTGCGCCACGAAGATGGCCGGGATGTGGTGGAGCTGGATGACCGACAACACGACGGCGACGATTGCCACAACCGTGCCCAGCAGCGCCATGTTGGAGAACGCGCGAGCGTTCTTCATGGCCCGCAGTCCTCGTTCGGCGCTCCACACAATCGCCGCGCTCGCCACGACGGCGAGTGTGGTCAGCCAGTTGAGGCCCGCCGACAGCGGCGACACCGCGATGTTGGTCGGCGCGGGCAGCCCCGCCGACCCGTTGAGGGCGTTCTCGTACCAGGTGAAGGAGTGGCCCTGGTAGCCCAACATGTTCATCCAGTGGCCGTTGGTGTCAACGCCACGCAGGTAGAGGTAGGTGAAGAGCAGCGCCCCCAGGATCACCATGTCGCCACCGATGAACAGCCACACACCGAATCGCATACGGTCGTCAACGGCCTCAGGGTCCTCGTGGTGGTAGTCGTGGTGGGCGTGTTCGTCCGTCGACGTCATCACGGGGTCGTGATGCGGCATGTGCGGCACATGCCCCGTGTGCGACGGTGACTCCATCGTTGCGTCGTCGAGACTCATGAGCGAACCAGCTCCTTTTCGAAGTTGTATGGGTCTTCGGTCACGACGGGCAGGACCTCAAAGTTCTCCAGCGGCACCGGGGTCGGCACCTGCCACTCGAGCGAGTTGGCACCCCACGGGTTGGGCCCCGCGGCAACGCCGCGCTTCCACGACGTGATGATCGCGCCCAACAGCACGAGCATGCCCGACATGATGATGTAGGCGCCGATCGTGGAGAGGAAGTTGGTCACCGAGAACAGGCTGGAGTAGGTCGAGTAGCGACGGGGCATCCCGCGCAGGCCCGACGCAAACATGGAGAGAAACGTCACCTGGACTCCGATGAACACCAGGAGGAAGGACCATCGGCCCAGCTTCTCGTCGAGGAAGCGCCCGGTCACCTTCGGGAACCAGAACGCCAGCGCAGACACCGCGCCGAAGAGCACCGATCCCACGAACACGTAGTGGAAGTGGGCGGTCACGAACATCGTGCCGTGCAACTGGTTGTCGATGGGCACGTCCGACAGGTAGATGCCCGTCACCCCCGCGATGATGAAGTTGAAGATGAATCCGAAGAGCCATATCGTCGGGAGTCTCATCCAGACGTTGCCTCGCCACAGGGTCGCAACGATGACGAGGAAGAAGAGCCCGGTCGGTATCGAGATGAGCTCGGTCGTGAGCATGAACGGGCCGCCGAGCGCGGGCGCCCAGCCGGTCGTGAACATGTGGTGGGCCCACACGAGCATGGACAGGCCCATCAGCGCGACCATCGAGCCGACCGCGGTGCGGTAGCTAAAGACCGGCTTGCGCGACATGACCGCGGCAATCTCCATGAGCGCCGCGACCGCGGGCAACAAGATGACGTAGACCTCGGGGTGTCCCATCAGCCAGAAAAGGTTGGCCTGGAGCCACCCGGTGCCACCGCCCGTCGCCACGAAGAAGCTGGTCGAGAAGTTGCGGTCCATCAACTGAAGGATCTCGGCCACCAAGAAGAACGGGAACGCGTAGAGCGCCAGCGCGGAGGTCAAGATTGACCCCCACACGAAGATGGGCACTCGTTCGAACGTCATTCCCTTGGTGCGCATCTTGACCGCGGTCGTGATGATGTTGACGCCGGCGACCGTGGTCGACACGGTGAACACGATGATCGCCATCGCGAAGAAGTCCATCCCGACGCCCGCCTGGTCGGTTATGGGCGCGAGGACCACCCACCCCACGGGCAGCGATCCGACGGCGAGGGTCGTCAGCAGGAGCGCGGCCGCCGACACCAGGGTCCACAGGCTCAGCGCGTTGAGCCGCGGGAACGCCATGTCCCGAGCGCCGATCATGATGGGCATCACGAAGTTCGTCCACGGGCCGAGCACCGCGATGATCATGGCCAGGATCATCAGCATGCCGTGAACGGCGATGAACCCGTTGTAGACCTGCTGGTCCACGAAGTGGTTGCCCGGGCGAATGAGGTTGGTGCGAATCCCCATCGCGAGCAGACCGCCCGCGCCCAATATCACCATCGTCATGATGATGTACTGGACTCCCACGACCTTGTGGTCCGTCGTGTACTTCCAGTAGCGCGACACGCCCATGTTCTCGCCGGCGTAGTAGAGGTTGTCTTGGCGGGTCTGGTCACGACCGAGCAGCCAGCGGAACGGGCCGTTGAGCGCGCCGATGCCAAACCAGAAGCCGAGCGTCCAGCCAATCGCCAACGCGGTCGCGGTCAGGTCCCCGAACGTGCGACTGTTGGGGTCGCCCAGCAGTCGCGCGACGTACCAGAACAGCCACGCGCCGAGGATCCCTCCAACCAGCGCGGTAGCGAAGTTCTGGTGTCTCGCGAGCCCACCACCGGGGGCCTGCTCCTCGTGAGCCGTGCGCTCCATCGTTGTCGTTGTCATGCTGCCCTCCTACGCCGCGTTGGCCGGCGCGGAGGCCAGCCAACTCTGGAAGTTCTGTTGTGAGACGACACTGCCCTGCGTGACCATCGCCGAGTGGTTGAGGCCACAGAACTGCTCGCATCGAATGTCAAAGGTGCCGGTGCGGTCCGGCGTCGTGTGAATCGTCGTGATGACGTTCGAGTTTGCGTCTACCTGGACGCCCATGTTGACGATCCAGAATCCGTGGGTCACGTCCTTCGACGTCACCCGAAACTCCACCTCGCGATTGAGGGGAAGGATGAGGTGCGTCGTCGAGACGTCGGTCCCCGCGTAGTGGAACGTCCAGAGCCACTGCTGGCCGGTGACGTCGACCACGAGCGGGTCCTTGCCGGTCGAGCTGTTGTCCGCCGCGAGCGCGCCGAGACCCCAGATCAGCACGAAGATCGTCAGCACCGTCGAGGCAACGATCCACGACGTGAGCAGCGCGTTGTTCTCGCGCACCGGGGTTGCCGCGGGTGGGATCCCCTCGCCGCGGTATCGGAAGTTGCGCAACACGTAGAGACCCGCGGCGTAGATGCCCGCGGCCACCGGCGCCGCGGACACGGTGAACACCACCATCGTGAGAACCGTCAGGTGCATGTTGCCGCTCATCGAGCGCGGCATGATGTGCGAGGGAACCCACAGCCCCGCCACCACGCCCAACACCGTCATGATGCCCCACGCCCAGAAGAAGGTGGCGAGTGACTTCTTTTTGTCAGAACCAGACACCATCGCTCCTTACTGAACCGTCAGCGTGCCGGACATGTAGCCGTACGACGACATGGCGAATCCAAATTGGCCCTCGCGCGAACTGCCGCACGGGAACTCACAGTTCCACTCGTAGACGCCCTTGCTGCCCGTCTTGAAGGAGAACTGGACGACGACCGGCTTGGGGTAGTCGCCGATTCCAATCTTGACCGGGAACTTGCTGTTGAGGTCAGCGGGACGGGGTACGGAGACCAAGAGCGACGATCCGTTGCCGGGGATGTTGCGCAGCGTGAAGGTGTGGCCGACGTTGGTCGGGTCAACGTGAGTGACCGTCTTTCCGTTGACAATCGCCGTGCCGCCAATCGTTCCGATGACGTTGCCCAAGTAGTAGTTGTTGAGCGGCCCGCCCGAGTCGTACTGGTCGATCGTGACGTTGATCGTCGTGTTGGCCGGCACAACCAGGTTGTCGTTGGAGTAGGTGACCCAGTCGGGGTGCGGCCCTCCGTTCGCCCCGTGAACGCCCTCGAGTGAGTCGGGGAACGTCGCGATCTTGAGGTCGCACGAGTTCGTCGATGAGTTCGGCACGCACGCCAGTGACGCCTGGTGCGGGGCCGCGCTCGCGAGCCAGACTCCCGCGCCGGCAATGACGGCACCACCGAGCAGCACCGACGCCACGGCCACGCCAAGTGACTTGGATCGGTTCATACGCTCTCCTTACTTACGGACAAGGGGCGACGAGCTCTGCGAGCCTCCCCCTGGGGTCAAAACTAACGTGGGACGGCGCGCGAGTCACGTTAGAGTTGCCGCGGTGGCGAGCCAATATAAGGATTCGTTCAGGATTCACGTCGGCTTGGTCCTAGCCGAGGTCATCTGCGTCCCCGCGTTCCTCTTCGAGATATCTCGCGCCCTCGCGGGAAACGAGCTGTCGTGGGTCTACGTCTTTGAGTGGCCCATGCTCGGTGGCTACGCGATCCATATCTGGCGAAGGCTGCTGCGCGACGTCCGCGACGAGCACGCCGCGGCCGACGCCGCGGCCGACGCGGCGTCCCGGGGCGAGGTCAACCCGGCGATCGCGGCGAGGGCCAAGGCCGAGGCCGCCGACCCCGAGTTGCGCGCGTGGAACGAGTACCTCGAGCGCGTGCACGCGCCTCAGACCGACGAGCGAGTGCTCCCCGATACCTGACGCTCCAGCGCGGCGAAGAGCGAGCCGTCGCGCGCGACCAAGCGCCGGCTGATCGCGACGATCAGCGGCACCGCCCAAATGTCGCCGCAGATCCATAGGACCCCCGCGGCGAGCTGCTGCTGAGCGAAGGTCATATGCACGGCGTGCGCGTTGCCCATCCCGGCCATCGACATCGCGGTCACGTGGTACCACGACGCGCGGCTGAAGATGGCCATGGCCATCGCCAGCACAACCATCTCGATCATGGTCACCGCGATCATGGCGAGCTGCACGCGCAGGCGCACGTGAAGTCGTCGCGGCGTCGAGGCGACGAGGTAGTGGAAGAAGAAGAGCCCGGAGAAGAGAAACGCCGGCTCCATGAGCCAGTCCATCGCCCACTGGCGGTCCATCACGAAGTCAAAGACCCCGGGAACGTGAGCCGTGACCATCGCCGTGTTCATAGCGACCGCCGCCACGAACGGGTTGGCGACGACGCGCGGCACCCGCCAGCGGCGCTCGCGGTACCACCACGTGAGCACACGCCGACGGCGCTCGACCCCCAGCACCCACCACCAGTCACGCACCGCACCCGAGCCAATGAGACCCATGGGCACCGCGAACATCACGATTACGTGGTCGATCATGTGTAGGGGCAGGCTGGTCATCGCGCGCACCGAAAACGCTGACGCCGTCGCGAACCACAGGACACCCCACGACGCGATGGTGATGGCGAACTGGGCGACGCGGCGCCACGAGCGCGAGGGTCGTCGGTCGAACGCGACGACGGAGACCACGGCGCCAACGATCGCGAGGACGCCCAGCGGAGCCACTAGGTGTGTACTCCCGCCTCGACGAGGAGACGGTCCAACTCGGCGACCGACGAGGTCTGGCCGGTCTGGCTCGACAGCGGGTCGTCGGGGATGAACCAGCGCAGGTCTCGGTCCGGGTCGACGACGTAGGCGAGGTCGTTGTGCGCCGCCATCTTGTCGGTGGGCCTCATCGAGACCTCCTCACCGTAGGTCGACCAGATCTTCCTCATTGTAGGGAGCGGGCCGGTGAGAAAGTAGAAGTGGTTGAGATGGCCGAGGTCGTGGAGCGCGATGAAGTGACGAACGTCGCCCAGCGACTCGTGATAGGGATTGATCGCGATGGCCACGAGGTCGAGGTTGGCGTGGGGGCCGAGCGTGGCCTCGACACGAGCCATCTCGGCCGCGATGAGCGGACAGTCGGTCCAGCACCTCGGGTCGAGGAACGTCAGGAGCGTGTAGCGGCCAGCGTGCTCGCCCAAGGTGTAGGTGTGACCGCTCTGGTCGGTGAGGGTGAAGCTCGCCGCGGGCGTCGAGAGCGACTCGGCGGGACCGTTCTCGGCCACGAAGAGTGTTCCTTCGGCCCCCGACACGCTCGCCAGGCCCATCGTCACCACGGAGAACGCGACCATCGCGGCGGCGAACGCGGCGAGCACCGATCCCGAACTCGACCGCACCTCCGCGGGGAGTCGGCGCGCCAGCGCGCTGTCCGAACGCGGGGTCGAACACCACGCCAAGGCGGCGACGGGCAGCATCGAATTGACGTCGGTCGCCAGGCCGCCGAAGAGGGCCGTGTCCTGGGCCACGACCCACATCACGACGCAGCCCACCGCGAGGGTCCAACTCGGCCACCGTCGTGGCGATTGCGCGGCGCGCCACAGCCCGACCGCGCATATCGCGAGCCACAGCAGCACAATGATGTTGAATCCGCCGCCCATCGTTCCGGCGAGCACGCCGACCCGGTCCACGAACCACGCCAAGACGTGCGGCTGCGCCGTCTGGGTCATGTCGGACGTCATGGCGGTCAGGGCGTTCGCGTCGCCACCGTGCCAAAACCCGGTTCGCGGCAGGCTCTGCAGCACCGCCGCGAGGCCCGCCAGCACCCCGAGCGAGCGCAACGTGACGGGGCGAAAGTAGCGCTCGAACGTCGCCGGCGTGACGGCCAGCCACACGCCCGCCACGGCGTAGAAGAGCGACGCGCCGGGCCAGCCGAAGAGGAACGACGAACCCGGCTGAAAGATCCCCCCCGCGCCGTTGCCCACGACCCATATCAGCGACGCCCATCCGACGGAGACCGCGGCGGCGACCCGCCCGACCGTGGCGTTGGACACCAGCAGCAGAACGCCAATACCCACCTGAATCCACGCCGTGCCCGTGGCGAGCGCGATGGGGTGCGCGTTCCACACGCCGACGCCGTCGCGGATGATGACGTTCAGCCACGCCGGGGTGCCGGCGGCCAACGGTCGCACGATGACGTTGGCGAGTCCCAGGGGCATCGCCGCCTGGAACTGGAGGGCCCCGTCCAGGAGCCACAGTCCCCCGAAGGCGAGTCGCAGATACGCGCGCGTGCGCGGCTCGGCGAGTCCGCCCGCCGACAGGTTAAAGCGACCGATGCGCCGCGTCACCGACGCCAGGACCAGCACGACCAAGGCGACACCGACGATCCAACTGACCGATCCCACGAAGGCGTTGTGACGGAACATCGCGACCACGATGGGATTGAGCAGGCTCAGCGACCGTGATCCCATCCCGGGCATGGCTACTCCTGCGATTCGCTGGTTGCGGAGCCCAAATCGGCGGCGACCGCCGACAGCACGCCATTGACGAAGGCCGACGAGTCGTCAGTCGAGTACTCGTGCGCGAGCTCGACGGCCTCGTTGAGGACGACCGGGGTCGGCGGCGGACTGTCCATCACCAGCTCGCCGATCGCCATCGTCATGATCAACCGGTCCACCACGGCGAGTCGCGCGAGTGGCCAACCGACGCTGTGGCGCTCGATCAGGTTGAGCGCGCGGTCACGATGAGTCTCGACCGACCGAATGATGGACAGCGCGTACTCGTCGGGTGGCACGCGAAGTTGCGCAACAATCTCTCCCACCGAACGACCCTTCATGTCGGCCTCGTAGAGCAGTTCGAGGGCTCGGCGTCGCGAAACGCGCCGCCCCGCGCCGATGTCGCCCACGCTAGGCCCGGGTGATGTACTCGCCGCTACGCGTGTCCACCTTAATGACCTCACCGGGACCAACGAAGAGCGGCACCTGCACGACAAACCCCGTCTCCAGCGTGGCCGGTTTGCGGCCTCCGGACACGCGGTCACCTTGGATCCCCGGCTCGGTGTCGGCGATGGACAACTCGACCGACGCGGGCAGCTCGACGCCGATGATCTCGTCGCCGAAGAGGATGAGCATCGCCTTGCCGGTCTCGCGAAGAAAATTGGCGGCGTCGCCGAGGCGAGCGGTCGACACCGGCACCTGGTCATACGTCGACTGATCCATGAACACGTAGTCGTCACCGTCTCGATAGAGGAACTGCATGTCGCGCTTGTCGATAATGGCCTGGTCCAAGCGCTCGTCGGCCCGAAACGTTCGCTCGATCACCGCGCCGGTTCGTGAGTTGCGTAGCTTGGTCCTCACGAACGCGCCGCCCTTGCCGGGCTTCACGTGTTGGAACTCGATCACGGTAAACAGGCCGTCCTCGACCCGGATCGTGATGCCGTTCTTAATGTCGGAGGTGGTGATCGCGGCCACGCGCGGCTCGCCTTTCGAAATTTGGGACCGGGCCAGTCTAGGAGCCCGCGCGAGGGGCTACGAGCGAGGCGCCAGGCGAACCACCGCTTCGAGCGCGAGGTCGTAGCTGGTCACGCCGAAACCGGCGATCGACCCGTCGACCACTCCCGCGAGCGTTGACGTGTGTCGAAACGACTCGCGCGCCCCGGGGTTGGACAGGTGAACCTCGACGCGCGCGGCGTCGAAGGAGGCGAGCGCGTCGCGCAACGCCCACGACGTATGGCTCAGCGCGCCCGCGTTGACCACGATCGCCGCGGCGACGCCGCGCGCGGCGTGCACCGCCTCGATGAGCTCGCCTTCGAAGTTCGACTGAACGTGACGCACCGAGAAGCCGACCCGCGCCGCGCCGTCGCGGAAGCGATCGACAATCTCGTCGAGGGTCGTGGCCCCGTAGACGGCGGGCTCGCGGTGCCCGAGCTCGTCGAGGTTGGGTCCCGACAGCAGCAGAATCTCAGTTCTCACGCCACCCCCCAGAGATGTTCTAGTTCGCGGCCCACGCCGGTCGCGTCCACGTCGGCGACCACCTCGAAGCCCCGCGGTCCGGGCAAGACAAACGTGAGGTCATGGTGAGACTTCTTGTCGTCGCGCATCGCCGCGACCAGGTCGTCCGTCGCGTATCGCACGCGGGGACGAGGGTCGAGGCCAAACGCCGCCAGCACCGCGTCGTGCTCGGCGACGACGCGGTCATCCACACGAC
>JBOGFU010000176.1:0-7334 GCA_050743545.1 Acidimicrobiales bacterium
CATCCACGGCACCAGCCACATGCTCGGCCTCGACGTGCACGATTGCGCCAACGCGCGCGACGAGCACTACCACGGCGAGCTCAAGCCCGGCTATGTGCTCACCGTCGAGCCCGGCCTTTACTTCCAGCCCGACGACATCACCGTCCCCGAACGCTACCGCGGCATCGGCGTGCGCATCGAAGACGACGTGCTCGTCACCGCCGAGGGATGCCGAAACCTCTCCGCGGCGCTGCCCCGCGACGCCGACGAGATCGAGGCGTGGATGGCCCGCCTCTGGGCGGAGGGCCCGAGCGACCTGTCGCGCTAGCGAACGCGCAGGGGCAGGTGTCGCGGCCCGCGGATCATCCCCGGCGCCCAGGTCACCGCGTCGGGGTCGGCGAGGGTGAAGGTCGGGTAGCGCGCGATGAACTCCTCGATCGCCACGCGCAGTTCGAGGCGCGCGAGGTTCGACCCGATGCACCGGTGGATCCCGAGGCCGAAGGCCAGGTGACGGTTCTCGAGGCGGTCGATGACGAACTGGTCCGCGTCCTTGAACGCCGCCGGGTCGCGGTTGGCCGCGGGGAAGCCCAGCATGATCCAGTCGTACTCCTTCATCGGACAGCCCAGGTAGTCCATGTCCTGCTTGACCAGGCGCGCCATGGTCACCGGCGCGTAGAAGCGAAGGAGCTCCTCGATCGCGATGGGCATCAGGTCGGGCTCGGCGACGAGGCGCGCGAGGTCGTTGGGGCTCTTCGCGAGGTGCCACAGCGACGCGCCGATCGCCGACCAGGTGGTGTCAATCCCGGCAACGAGGATGAGGATCATCGTGCCGAAGACGTGCTCGATCGCGAGCTTCTCGCCGTTGACCTCGACCCCGAGCAGGTAGCTCGTGAGGTCGTCACGGGGGTTCGCCTGGTGGTCCTCGATCTGGAAGGTGAAGTAGTCGATGACCGGCATCATCGCGTCCTCGCGCTCGACGGGGTCCATGTCGACCGAGTCGATGATGAGGTGGATGAACTCGCGGAAGAGCTCCTCGTCGGCCTCGGGAAAACCCAGCATCTGGCGGATGACCGCGGTGGGGATGTGCTGGGCGTAATCCGCGCCCCCGTTGACGACGTCGTGCCCCTCGACCTGGTCGAGCAGGCGCTGGCACAGCGCGCGCACCTGGTCCTCCAGCGCGTTGATCGGCCCGGGCGCGAACGCGGGCAGCAGCAGGCGCCGCGCGAGCTGGTGGAAGGGCGGGTCCGACGTGATCGGCGGGGCGACGCCGATCGGCGAGGGCAGCGCCTCCTCGCCCGGTCGACCGTTGGCGATCACCACCGAGCGACTCGTGAAGTTCTCGGTGTCCTTGGCGATCGTCGACACGCCCGAGTACGTCGAGGGGAACCAGCCTCCGCCGTAGCGCTCGGTGTGCGCGACCGGACAGCGCTCGCGCAGGTCCTCCCAGATCGGGAAGGGATCGGCGACCCACTGCGGGTCGGTGTGGTCCCAGTCAATGGCGAAGTCGAGCACGGGGGGCTTGTCGGTCATGACTCCTCGATGAAGATCGCGTGTTCGGGGCAGTTGGCTTGGGCGAGTTGGGCCAGGGGCATGGTCTGCGCGTCGAGTTCGCCGTCGCCGATCACCACTCCATTGCCCAGCTCGTCAAAGTCGAAGAGTTGGGGCGCGGCGGTAAAGCACCGACCGTGGCCCTGACAGAGCTCCGAATCGATGCGAACCTTCACACCGCCCCCCTTCTCGTGGCCGACCTTACTACCCGGTAATGCGAATTTCGAGCGCAGACGGCGTCGCTACCCCTGGGCCTCGATCTCCTCGCGGCTGATCCCCAAGAGGTAGAGCACGGCGTCGAGGTAGGGCACCGACAGCGCGGTGTCGGCGTGCGCGCGCACGAGTGGCTTGGCGTTGAAGGCGACGCCGAGCCCCGCGGCCGCCAGCATGTCGATGTCGTTGGCGCCGTCGCCGACGGCGACGGTCTGGGCGAGGGGGACCCCGACCTCGTCGGCGAAGCGGTGCAGCGCCCGCGCCTTGCCCGCGCGGTCGAGGACCTCGCCCACGAGGCGCCCGGTGAGGCGACCGTCGTCGACCTCGAGTCGATTGGCCGCGAAGAGCGACACGCCGAGGTCGGCGAGCAGCGGCGCGAGGACCTCGACGAATCCCCCCGAGACGACCGCGGGCACGTAGCCGAGTCGCGCCAGGGTCGTGAGCAGCGTGCGCGCGCCCGGCGCGAGGCGCAGGCGCGCGCGCACGTCGTCGAGCACCGACGCTTCGAGGCCCGCGAGCAGCGCCACGCGACGGCGCAGCGCCTCGGCGAAGTCGATCTCACCGGCCATCGCGGCCCGCGTGACGACCGCGACCTCGTCGGCGCAGCCGCACGCGTCGGCGAGCAGGTCGATGACCTCGTCCTGGAGCAGCGTCGAGTCGGCGTCCATCACCACCAGGTGCTTGGCGCGCCGATGCAGCCCCGCGCGCTGGACCGCGAGGTCGAGCCCGATCGAGGGCGCGACCAGGGTCAGGTCGTCGCGCAGCGCGTCGTGGTCCACGCCGCGCACGACGAGCTCGTAGCAGTCGACGGGGTACTGCGCGAGGTGCACGATCCGCTCGCAGGTCGCGCCGTGGCTGGCGAACGTCGAAAAGACCGCGTCGAGCTGGGTCGCCGAAATCGTCGGCGCGAGCAGGGTCACCAGCAGGCGACGCCCGTCGGCGCCCGCGTCGTGGGTGGTCTCGGTGACCGTCGCGGTGATCCCGTCGGTCTCGATCGGCTGCGTGGCGATGGCCGCGCGCACGTCGTCCACCGTTACGTCGCTCGCGACCGTCACCTCCGCGCACAGCACCAGGTAGCCGCGGATGGTGATCTGGGCGACGTCGCTCAACCTCCCCCGGTCGCCCAGGCGCCCCAGCGCGGACCACAGCTCGGCGCCCACGCCCACGCGGTCGGGCCCGCTCACCGTGACGAGGATTGCGCGCTCAGCCATGACGCGAGGATACGAGGGCTAGGACGCCTCCCTGGCGCGCAGCTCGCGGACCTCAGCGACGTGGACGTCGGTCCGCGCGTCGAAGCGCCACATCTGGCGCAGCCCCGCCCCCGCGAGGACCTCGGCGCCCGCGCACGCCACCCCGCCCAACGTGAGCGACGCGCGCAGCGTCGTCGCCGCGGCCATGACCCCGGCGCGGAACTGGCCCGCGGTCGGCCCGACCGAGTACGAGATCAGCTCGACCCCGGCCATTCGGCCCCGTACCTCGGGGGGGATGGACTCGTTCCACATGGTCTGGCGGAAGATCCCGCTCACCGCGTCGGCGCCGCCCCCGACGGCGAGGCCCAGGAAGGCGAACCAGAGCGACGACGAGTCGCCGAAGAACGCGACGCCGACCCCCCACGTCGCCGCGGCGAGCGCCACCGCGCGCCCGTAGCGATGGACACGGCGAGTCCACGACGACGTCAGCGTCGCCACCAGGGCCCCGACCGGCAGCCCGCAGTAGAGGACCGACAGCGCGTAGGTCTCGTGAAAGCGCGCAGCGACGAAGGGCAGCATGATGACCGGGTAGGCGAGCACCATCGCGAGCAGGTCGACGACGTAGGTGCCCACGAGGTCGGGGCGCGAGCGCGCGTAGCGCAGGCCGTCGGCGAAGCCCTCGGTCACTCGACCGACCCCGCGCCGGTTGACCCCTTCGGGTCGAAGCGAGACCAGGAGCGCGAGCGACCCGGCGAAGGTGACGAGGTTCACGACGTAGGCCGCGGCCGGACCGACCGCCACGGCGACCAGCCCGCCGAACGCCGGTCCGACGATCGCCGCGCTGGTGTAGCGCACGTTGGCCAGCACCGACGCCGCGCGTTGCATCTCGTGGGGCACCAGCGTCTGGTTGAGCGCCGTGATGCTCGGCTGCTGGAGTGACCCCGCGGCGACGACCAGCGCGTCGGCGACGAAGATCAACCAGATCAGCGGGTGGGCCGCGAGCGCGTTGACGAAGAGCACGACGATCGCCGCCATCGCCGCGACCTCGGTGGCGATGATGAAGCGTCGGCGGTCGAGCCGGTCGGCCAGCGCCCCGCCGTAGAGGCCGAAGACCACGATGGGCACAACCTCAACCAGCCCCAGCGTGCCCACCTCCAAGGGCGAGTGGGTGAGGACCTTCAGCTGGAAGGGCACGGTCACGTAGGTCGCCTGACCACCGAGCTGGGATATCAGCCCCGCGAAGTAGAGGCGCCGGTACTGGCGCGACTCGCACAGCGGGGAGAGGTCGACGCCGAGTCGCACTAGGTCGGCGCGCCGGAGCGCCAGGCGGCCCCGTCGTAGTGGCGCAGGACCTTGGCCGGCACGCCGCCCAGGACCACGTGGCCCGGAAACTCGCCGCGCACCACCGCGCCCGCCGCGACCACCGTGTGGGGCCCCAACGTCGTTCCCGGCAGGATCACGCAGTTGGCGCCGAGCCAGCTCCCCGCGCCGATCGACACCGCGGCGACCGTCGCGGTCTGCCAGCCAATGGGCTGGTCGGGGTCCTCGTAGGAGTGGTTCTGATCGGTCACGTACACGTAGGGCCCCGTCTGGGTCTCGTCTCCCAAGACGATCGACCAGTGGCCAATGACGTGGCTACCGCGCCCGATGACGCAGCGCTTGCCGATCGTCACCACCGGACACGTGAGCATCTCCTGCTCACCACTGATTCCCGCGGTGACCGCGACATTGGGCCCGATGAGCGCGCCCTCGCCGATCGACAGGTAGCGCTCGTTGTAGATGACGCCCTGGGGCGCCATCAGCGCGGCGCCGGCCCCGAAGTGGAAGAACCGCTTCGCGTAGTCGTCGTGCGCGCCGACGATCGCGACCTCGTTGAGGTATCGACGCGTGGCGCGAACCCGAGCGCCCAGCCAGCGTCGAAAGTGGAGGCGCGCGCGCACCACGTCACGCTACCGTCGCGGACGTTTGCCACTAAGCCAGATGGGCCGCCGCCGAGGGGCTAGTCCAACGACAGCGGCGCGTCGGCGTCAATCTCGACGTCGACTCCACCTACCACGTCGGGGGCCAGTGAGTTCACCAGGTGCTCGCGCACGCGGCCGTCGAGTTCGGCCATCAGCTGGGGGTTCTCGCGCAGGAAGGTCTTGACGTTTTCTCGACCCTGGCCGAGCTGCTCGCCCTCGTAGGTGAACCACGCGCCGGCCTTCTTCACGAAGCCGAGCTCGACGGCGACGTCGAGCACCGAGCCCTCGCGGCTGATGCCCTGGCCGTACATGATGTCGAACTCCGCCTGCTTGAACGGCGCGGCGCACTTGTTCTTGACGACTTTGACCCGCGTGCGGTTGCCGACCACCTCGGTGCCGTCCTTGATTGACTCGATGCGCCGAATGTCGAGGCGGATCGACGAGTAGAACTTGAGCGCGCGACCGCCCGGGGTGACCTCCGGCGAGTTGTGAACGACGACGCCGTCGACGAGGTAGTTGTGGCTGTCCTCGACCTCGATGTCGAATCGGTGCATCGAGCGCGTCGGGGGCTTGACCCGAACGTCGGTGACCGGAAGCGCGACGAGCTCGTAGCGCATCGGCGCGAAATCCGGCTCGACGCTGAACTGACCGCGGTAGCGGGGCAGCAACTTGTACTCCATGCTGGGGTGTACGTACGGCGCAATCAGCGCGTGCAGCTTGGCGGTGTTGGCGTTGTCGAAAACGACAATCGCCTTCCGGTTCATTCCACTGGCCCTGAGCGACGCGGAAATGCCCCACGTGTCGGCGAGGTACGCCACCAGGCGCTCGCGCGTCGCGGGCTCCATTGCCTCGACGCAGATGACCGCGCGACCGGTGAGGCCCACGGTGCGCTTCTGCACACCCTTGGAGCGCACCGTGAAGTTGGCGTCGTCCTGGTACCACAGCGCCAACGACAGCGGGGTGAGCGACTTGAGGTAGTCGTCGTCGAGGACCTTTTTGCCATCGACGTAGACCGCGTCGCGCAGCGGAGCGAGCTCGGGCAGCGGCGAGAAGTCGAAGGTAACGACGCCGTCGTCGCGCACGTGGCGAGAAACGTCAACGTTGGCGAAGAGCGAGGCCTTCCAGTCGGCGTACTCCGTTTGCGCCGCGCAGTGGCTGTAGCGATAGCGCGCGCCGTACCCACTTCGCGTCGGCGACACCGCGCCGTCGCCCATGAGCGTGCCGCGCAGCGCCGCCAACTGGAACTCCGACAGGTGGTGCGGCAGCGCCTCGAGCACCCGGTCGCCCACCTTGAGCTTTCCGGCCTCGACCCACCCGTAGGGGGTTCGAATGAGGTGGTTGGCGGTGCAGCTCAGTTGAGCGCGACCGTTTTTCGCGGGCTTGGCGACGGTGATCTGGAGGAACTCGTCGGTGACGCCGTTGTCGAACCAGTTGACGACACGCTTGGGCACCACCGCGCCGAGCTTGGCGTCGTAGGAGAGCACCTCGACCGGGAGTCGCTGGTTGACGATCTTGCCGATCTTCTCGGTCGTGCCGTCGGCGAGCACGACGCGTGCGTCATATTCAAAGCATCCGTAGAGGACCCCTATTTTCTCACGCAACTGATTAATAAATACAGCGATGGTGTTGGACTTGGAGAGCCCACCGGTCAGCTTGCGCAGCGCCTGGCTCATGAGCCGGGCCTGCAGGCCGACGTGCGTGTCGCCCATATCCCCCTCAATTTCCGCGCGAGGAGTGAGAGCGGCGACCGAGTCGATGACGATGACGTCCAACGCACCAGAGCGGATCAGCATGTCCGTGATCTCGAGCGCCTGCTCGCCGGTGTCGGGCTGGCTGATTAAAAGATCATCGACGTTGACGCCAATCGCCCGCGCGTAGACCGGGTCCATCGCGTGCTCGGCGTCGATGTAGGCGCAGACCCCGCCGTTGCGCTGGGCCTCGGCGACGACGTGGGTGGCCAACGTCGACTTCCCGGACGACTCTGGGCCGTAGATCTCGACGATCCGGCCCCGCGGGAGCCCGCCGATGCCGAGGGCGAGGTCGAGGGCTAGCGCGCCCGTCGGCACCGCCTCGATCCCCACGTTGCCCCGCTCGCCGAGCCGCATGATGGCGCCCTTGCCGAACTGCTTCTCTATCTGGCCGAGGGTCATGTCGAGCGACTTGTCACGATCCACCGTGGATCCTCCTGGATGGGAGACGCTGCTACGTCAGGGTCGGGGGAAGTTGCCGTCGGGTCGACCCTACGGCGAGGGTGGGACATGAACACACGCGTGAAGTTCCATGCGTGTGACGCACACTAGAGCGAACACTCGTTCGATGCAAGCACCGTCGACCGTGGACGTCGTGGCCGGCGCTGCGGGACGGCCCGAGCCGCGGCCGGGCGGGACGGGGGCTCCGCGAGAATGTCGGCTCCTTGCGCACCCTCCGACCCGCCGCATCCCTG
>JBOGFU010000177.1:0-10374 GCA_050743545.1 Acidimicrobiales bacterium
GCGCGGTGCGGGCGCACCCGGTCGTCGTGGCGTCGCTCACGTCGCTCGCGCTCGTCGCGCTCGCCGCGAGCGCGTGGGGGCTGCGCGTCACCCCCGCGTCCGAGACCGCGATCCCCGGGTCGTTGCCGTCGGCGCGCGCGCTCTCGCTGGTGCGCGACACCGTGGGCACGGGCGTCGCGACCCCGATCGACGTCGTCATCGACACCGGACGGGCTCACGGCGCTCGCCTCGTCGCCCAACGGGCCGCGCGACGGCGCCTCGCGACGCTGGTCCTGGCCGACCCCGAGGCCTTCGTCGTGGCGATCGGGGTGAAGAGCCCCTTCGTCGACGCCACCGGACGCTACGAGCAGGTCATCGTCATCGCCCGCCACGACCTCGGCGACCCCGCGACCCAAGCGCTCGTGCGCCATATCCGCTCGGCGCTCGTCGCGCGAGCGCACTTCCCCGTCGGCACGACGGTCGACGTCGGGGGCGCACCGAGCCAGGGCGTGGACTTCTTAGGCGCGCTCTACGGCTCCTTCGGGTGGATCGTGGCCGCCGCGCTCGTCCTGGCGTTCCTCGTCCTCGCGCGCGCGTTCCGCTCGCTCACCCTCGGCGCGCTCGCGGTCGTTTTCGACGTGGTGTCGGTGGGCGCCGCCTACGGGGTCATCGTCGCGGTGTTTCGATTCGGAGTCGGATCGTCGCTGCTGCACACCTACCACGTCGGCCAGATCGAGGGCTGGGTACCGGTCTTCGTCTTCGCGATGCTCTTCGGCCTGTCGTCGGACTACGAGGTGTTCATCGTCGCGCGCGTGCGCGAGGCCCGCGACCGCGGGCTCGCGACCCCCGACGCGATCGCCGAGGGGATCGCCACCACGGGCGGAGTGGTGAGCGCCGCCGCGCTCATCATGGTCGGGGCGCTCAGCGGCCTCGTCGCCGGTCACGTCGCCGGGCTCCAAGAGCTCGGCGTCGGCGTCGCGGCGGGCGTGCTCATCGACGCGACCCTCGTGCGCGGCCTGCTGCTGCCGAGCGTCATGACGCTGCTCGGCGAGCGGTGCTGGTGGTCTGGCCGCGGCCTCACGCGCTCCCGTCACGCGGAGGCCCCGCCCCTTAAGTGACGAGGGACGGGGCCGACGCGAGACGCGCGACGGACTACTTCACGATGGTGATCGCGAAGTGGATGATCGGCACCTGGTAGCCGAGCGCGAGCCCCGGGTAGTCCCGACCCGACGAGAGGTCGGGGACCATGCCGTAGGGCGTGTTGGCGTACGACGGCGACAGCGAGTACAGCATCGGGTACAGGTCGATGATGTGGGTGCCGGGGGCCCCGGTCGCCTTGAGGTGCACGACCATGTAGCCGTTGGTGTTGAACCCGCACGAGTAGCCGATGTAGCTGTTGTCGTAGTCGACGCCGAGGGTGTTGTCGAGCTGCGTCCAACCCACGCCCTTGATGCTCAGCGTGACCTCCTGGCCGGCCTTGAACTTGTAGGTCGGCGTGCCGACCTGGGTCGCCGCGGAGCCGCCCGCGGTGATCGCCGCGTCGGTCGCCTTGTTGTTCGGTCGCTCGACGCCCATGGTCAGGAGCTTGCCGGCCTTGTCGTAGAAGGGGACGATGTTCTCACTGACGTAGAAGGGCACCTGCGCCTCGACGGTCGACCCGTTGAGGACCTGGATGACGTGCCAGCCGCCCAGCGTCTTGTCGGGGATCGTGACCTGCTGGTCGAGCGCGCCGTTGGCGACGGTCACGGTGCCCAGCGGCGCGGTGACGAACGCCCAGCACGTGCTGAGGCAGTTGACGCGGTTGCCCACGACCGTCGACAGCACCAGCGTCGCGGAGCCGTTGAACGACAGCCCGGTGACCTTAAGCGTGGTCTTGGTCATGTTGGGGCCGCTCGTGGGGTCAAGCGTGCCGGTGGCCGTGCTCTTGGGGTCGAGGTTGGCCGCCGACAGCGTCGTGACCTGGCTCACCGTGGGCGCGACCTGGGCCGGCCAGGTGATCGACGGCGCCGGGGGCCCGTCGTCCTTGGTGACGCGGAACGCGACCGTGCCCCCGTTGGTGTAGGGGATCGGCGACTGAACCACGTTGAGGTACATGTAACTGATCGCGTTGCCGACCTGGATGTAGTGGGTGCCGACCGGGCCGGTGGCGCGAATCGTCACCGACGCGGTGCCGCGCGTCCACTGGGCCATCATCTCGCCGAGGTAGTGGTTGTCCCACGTGACCTGGGCCCCGCCGGTGTAGAGGCTCGCGCCCATCGACGTGTAGGTGATCGTGATCGGCGTGCCGATCGGGCCGGACCTGGGCGTCACCGACAGGATCCGCAGCTCTTCGAAGCCCGCGTGCCCGAGCGCGGCGCCGTCAACCACGGCGTAGATGTCGTGGACCCCACCGAAGTCGGCGGGAACCGTCGTCTGGTAGCTGAGGTTGCCGTTGGCGTCGGTCATGACCGTCGCCATGACCAGGGTCACCTTGGCGTACGAGGCGCCGAGGTAGTTGACCGTGTTGGGCTCGACGTCGGCCAGCCAGGTCGCGGTGGACGTGCCCCACGTCAGCTCAACGCTGGTGCTGGCGGGCAGCCCGCTCTCGGTGATCGAGATCGGGGTCCCCTGGACGCCCTGGTAGGGCGTCACCGACAGAGCGCCGGTCGTGACCGGGATCGTGAAGGCCGCCGCGGTGGCGCCGGTGAAGGGCATCGCCGGCACGCCCGGCAGGTTGCTCGGCGCGACGAGCGCACCGGTGTTGGCCGGGGTGGGATCGGCCCCGGCGCTCGCGATGAGGGCGAGGGGCATGACGGAAGCCACGACCACGCACATCAGCCTGGCTCGCAGGCTCCTCCCCGGATTTGCTTGCATCATGACTTTCCTTTCCTGTCGGCTCCCACCTCGGTGGTTCGCCGGGTCTTGCTGCTTGGACTTACTGCTTGGACCTTGTGCCCTACTTCTCGCTTGGATAGCCGGAAGCCCGAACGAGCGACCCAACCGCACGCTCGTTCGGGCTCTCGGGTGTTTCGAGGTACCGCCTTACGTGCTCAGCTCGTCGGGGCCGCGTTGAGCGTGGCCGACGACGAGGCGTTGAAGCTCGGGGTGAACGTCGCCGTCGCGCCGGCGACCGCCGGGGTGACGATGACGGTCGTGGAGTACGACACCTTCTTGTAGACGGGCTTGCCGGCGACCTTGACGACCTTGCCCTTGGACTTGACGGCGACGTACTTGACCGCCGACACCTTCTTGGTGACCGCGGGGACCGCGATGGTCTTGAACGTCACGGTGTAGGGGATGATCCCCAGCGTGGCGTAGCCGGTACCGCCGGTGGCCAGCGGGGCGGTCCAGAACGCGACGCCGTCACCGGCGGCGCTCGGGTTGCCCACGGTGTTGGTCGCGCCGTGGTTGGCGAAGCTCATCGCGAGCGGCGTGGCGACGCCCTGGATGGTCACGGTCGCGCTCGACACGTTGGCCGGGGTCAGCGCGGTGCCGTCCGCGGCCCAGCCGTAGGCGCGGAACACGACGGTCTGGCCGACGAAGAACTCGTTGGTGATCTGGCACCCGCCGTAGACCGGCGCGATGTTCTTCGCGTAATTGCCACTCGCGACGATGGTGTCGACGTAGAGGGGCAGCGTTGAGCCCGCGAGGCCCTGGACGGGCAGTGCGACGTTGACGGTGTAGGCCGGCGCGGTGACCGGCGCGAGAGTCGTGTCGGTCGGCGTCAGCGTGGCGTCGAGGATCACGGCACCGGGGGCGGTGGGGGCGAAGGTCGCGCACAACGCGACGAACGGGCTTGTCGTGGTGGTGGCCACGGCGCTGCACCCAGTGATCGCGCTGCCGGCGGCGGTGAACGTCACGCTGCCCGCGACGGAGGTGGTCGCCGTGATCGCCGCGGGACCCTGGCCGATGATGGCCTTGCCTCCGCTCAGGACGATCGTCGGCGCCGCGGCGGCCGAGGCGGCCGAGGTGCCGATGAGCGCCACGGTGCCCAGCACCATGGCTCCGATCGCCAGGCTGGAGATCATTCTCTTCATGTCACAATTCCCTTCTCTGTTGGTTGACTGCTAGGCCTTCACCGTCAAGGTGCCGGTGATGGTGGCCGTGAATGTGTCGCTCTCATTGCCGGTGGTGGCGCGAACGAGGAAGGTCGTGGTGTAGGTGAGGGTGCCGGTGGCGCCCTTGTACTTGCCAGTGCCGCCGGTGACCTTCAGCACGCCCTTGGACACCGTGACCGGCGCCGGTGCGTCGGTCGTGCCGCTGGGAGCGCAGGCCTGGCCCGCGGTGGCGGTCGCCGGCGACTGCGAGACGAGGATCTTGGATCCCGAGCCCGCGAGCGTGCCCTTACCCGTGAGCGGCTCGCAGTAGCTCTGGCCGGAGAAGGGCGCCGTGCCGGTGCCGCTCAGCGTGCTCTTGCCGAGCAGCGTGCCGGTCCCGGTGCCGGTGACCGACGTGGCCGAGACGCTCGTCGCGCTCCACAGGAGGCTGATCGTGCCCGAGTAGTGGCCCTTGAAGGCGATCTTCTTGACCTTGAGGGCCACCGCGGGGGACGCGTGGCCTGACGCGTGGCCGGCTGGGATCGCGGCGCCGGCGGCGAGCGCGCTACCACCGATGAGAGCCGCGGAGAGGATGCTGGTTGCTAGGAGTTTTTTGGTTGTGCTCATGTGCCCAGGGTAAGAAGCCTTTGGATAGGAGCACTAGAGGCGTTAGTCCTCATATCTCATATGACTAGGTCAGGGCCACATTTGATAGCCTGAAACTATGACATCGGTGGAGAGTCTGACGGTCCAGCAGCTGCGCTGCTTCGTCGCCGTCGCCGACGAGGGACAGTTCACCCGCGCCGCCGAGCTCCTCGACATCGCCCAACCGTCGCTGAGTTCACAGATCGGGCGGCTCGAGAGCGCGCTGGGGGTGTCGCTCTTTCACCGGGCGCACCGACCGGTGACCCTCACCGACGCCGGGGTTGAGATGCTCCCCCTCGCTCGTCGCGTGCTGGGCAGCGTCGGCGACGTCATGCGCGGGGTCGCCGACGTGGAGGCGCTGCGGCGCGGGCAGGTCACCGTCGGCGCGACGCCGAGCCTCGGCGCCAACCTCCTGCCGCGCGTGTTGACCCACTTCCACCAGCACTACCCGGAGATCGCGCTCACCGTGGTCGAGCGTCACTCCGAGGACCTCGCCGAGCAGCTCGAGTCGGGGACCCTCGACGTCGCGCTGGCGATACTGCCGCTCGCCCGGCCCTCGCTCGAGGTCACCGTGCTCGCCACCGAGGAGCTCGTGGTCATGGTCGCGCCCGACCACCCGCTCGCCCAGCGCGACGAGGTCCGCGTCGCGGACCTGCGCGACGTCGCCGTCATCATGTTTCGCGAGGGCTACGACCTGCGCTCGACGACCCTGCACGCGTTCGCCCGCGCGGGCTTCGCGCCCACGGTCGGCCTCGACGGCGCCGAGGTCGGGTCGGTCCACTCCTACGTCACCGCGGGGCTCGGCGCGGCGATCGTGCAGAGCATCGTGGCGATGGACGCGTCGGGCGTGCGCGCGCTGCGCCTGACGCCCCGCCTCGAGCGCACCATCGGCCTCGTGCGCCCCGCCCAGCACGCGCCCTCACGCGCCGCCGCGGCGCTGATCAACGAGATCACGTCGCTCCTCGCGCGCGGCGAGTGGCCCACGGCGAGCGAGGTGGGCCTTCACCTCGTCGCTCCGGGGGCGACGCGTCGCCGACCGAAGGCCGAGTGACGACGGCGCGCGTCGTCGCCTTCCGGGGCCCTGCGGGGGCCTGCCTAGTATGGGGCGGACCGCGCCGACCCACTGCGTCGCGCGGCGCGTCGAGCACGGAGGAGTGACGGTGGCGGTCGTGGAACAGTCGACGAAAGTGGTCCTCGGCGGCGCCCGCGGTGGGCCCGACGCGACGACCCTGCGCACCGACCGCTGGTGGGTCCAGCCGGTCATCACGGTGTCGGTGCTGACCGCGTTCATCGTCTACTCGACGTGGGCGGCGTTCCAAAACAAGGACTACTACGTGGGCGCGGCGATGCACCGCGACCTCATCAGCCCGTTCTACTCGCCGTGCCTCGCCCACAGCTGCGTCGCCGGGTCGTCGGCGGGCGTCGAGTGGCACTTCTGGAACATCTCCCCGGCGATATTGATCCTCATCGTGCCGCTGGGCTTTCGCATGACCTGCTACTACTACCGGCGCAGCTACTACCGCGCGTTCTGGTGGTCGCCGCCGTCGTGCGCGGTCGCCGACGCCCACGGCTCGTACTCGGGCGAGACCCGCTTCCCCCTCGTGATGCAGAACCTGCACCGCTACTTCTTCTACCTGGGCCTGGTCTTTAACGTCATCCTCACCTACGACGCGGTGCGCGCGTTCGTCCAGCCGGGGATCGGTTGGGGGGTCACCGTGGGCACCCTGGTCCTCACCCTCAACGCGATGTTGCTGTGGAGCTACTCGCTCAGCTGTCACGCGTGCCGTCACCTCTGTGGCGGCCACGTGCGCAGCTTCAAGCGCTCCCCCATCCGCTACCGCCTCTGGAAGCTCCTCACCCCGCTCAACGCCAAGCACATGAACCTCGCGTGGGCGTCACTCGTCTTCGTCGGCCTGACCGACGTCTACGTGCGCCTGGTGGCCTCGGGGGCCCTCTCCGATCAGCGACTGTTCTAGGACGACCGTGACCCCTTACGAGCACCACGACTACGACGTTGTGATCATCGGCGCGGGCGGCGCCGGCCTGCGCGCGGCCATCGAGGCCCAGCAGCGCGGGCTGCGCGTGGCGATCGTGACCAAGTCCCTCCTGGGCAAGGCCCACACCGTGATGGCCGAGGGCGGGATGGCCGCGGCGATGGGCAACGTCTACCCCGAGGACAACTGGCAGGTCCACTTCCGCGACACGATGCGCGGCGGCAAGATGCTCAACAACTACCGAATGGCCGAGCTCCACGCGAAGGAGGCCCCCGACCGCGTCTACGAGCTCGAGCAGTGGGGCGCGCTCTTTGACCGCACCACCGACGGCAAGATCCTCCAGCGCGACTTCGGCGGCCACCGCTACGCGCGCCTCGCCCACGTGGGCGACCGCACCGGGCTCGAGCTCATCCGCACGCTCCAGCAGAAGGTCGTCTCGATGGGCGCCGACGTCTTCATGGAGTGCAAGGTGCTTCGCCTGGTGCGCGACGACGACGGGCGCGTCGCGGGGTGCGTCGCCTACTGGCGACCCACCGGCGAGTTCGTGACCTTCGCGGCCAAGGCGGTCATCCTCGCGACCGGCGGGGTGGGCAAGGCCTGGAAGTTCACGTCCAACTCCTGGGAGTCGACCGGCGACGGCCACGCGCTCGCGCTGTGGGCGGGCGCCCAGCTCATCGACATGGAGTGCATCCAGTTCCACCCCACGGGGATGGTCTGGCCGCTCTCCGTGCGCGGGCTGTTGGTCACCGAGGGCGTGCGCGGCGACGGCGGCGTCCTGCGCAACTCCGAGGGCGATCGATTCATGTTCAACTACGTCGCCGAGATGTTCCGCGCCGAGACCGCCGACTCCGAGGCCGAGGCCGACCGTTGGTACGACGACCACAGCGCCGGGCGGCGCCCGCCCGAGCTGCTGCCGCGCGACGAGGTCGCGCGCGCGATCAACACCGAGGTCAAGGCCGGCCGGGGCACGCCCCACGGCGGGGTCTACCTCGACATCGCAAGCCGGCGGCCCGCGGAGTTCATCCGCCGGCGCCTGCCGTCGATGTACCACCAGTTCATGGAGCTCGCCGGGGTCGACATCACGCGCGAGTCCATGGAGATCGGCCCGACCTGCCACTACATCATGGGTGGGGTCAAGGTCGACGCCGAGACCGAGGCGACGCGGGTGCCCGGTCTCTTCGCCGCGGGCGAGGTCGCCGGCGGCATGCACGGCGCCAACCGCCTCGGGGGCAACTCGCTCAGCGACCTCGTCGTCTTCGGCAAGCGCGCGGGCGCCGGGGCCGCGGACTACGTCGCCGAGGGCGACACCGCGCACGGGCTCGACGACGCGCAGGTGGAGGCCGCGGTCGCCGACGCGCTCGCCCCGCTCGAGCGCACCGAGGGCGAGAGCCCCTACGACGTGCACCGCGACCTCCAAGAGATGATGCAGATCAACGTCGGCATCATTCGCACCGGCGCTGAGCTCGACAACGCGATCGGCCAGCTCGACGGCTTCGCCGAGCGCGTGCGCCACCTCGCGGTCAAGGGCGGACGCGCCTACAACCCCGGCTGGAACCTCGCGACCGACCTGCCGAGCATGATCTCGGTGTCGCGGTGCACCGCCCAGGGCGCGCGCGACCGCCACGAGTCGCGCGGCGGTCACACCCGCGAGGACTTTCCCACCGCCGACCCGGAGTTCGGGACCTTCAACCTCGCCCACTCCGCGCCCGACGGGCGCTTCGACGGCGAAGTCGTCACGGAGCGCTCACCGCTCCTGGTCATCCCCGACGACCTCAAGGCACTGCTCGAGGAGGGACACTGATGGCCGACGTGACGATGCGCGTCTGGCGAGGCGACGCCAACGGCGGCGACTTCGAGACCTACACCCTGGCCCCCAACGAGGGCGAGGTCGTGCTCGACGTCATCCACCGGATCCAGGCGACTGAGGCCCCCGACCTCGCGTGCCGCTGGAACTGCAAGGCCGGCAAATGCGGGTCGTGCTCGGCCGAGGTCAACGGAAAGCCGCGGCTGATGTGCATGACGCGCATGGACCAGCTCCCCGAGGGCCCCGTGACCGTGACGCCGATGCGCACGTTCCCGGTCATCCGCGACCTGGTCACCGACGTGTCGTTCAACTTCGCCATGGCCGAGCGCGTCCCGGCGCTGATGCCCCCGCCGATGCCCGAGGGCGGATATCGGATGTTCCAAGAGGACGTCGAGCGCGGCCAGGAGTTCCGCAAGTGCATCGAGTGCTTCATGTGCCAGGACGTCTGCCACGTGATCCGCGACCACGAGTCCAACAAGACCCGCTACGCGGGGCCGCGCTTCTTCATCCGCTACGCCGAGCTCGAGATGCACCCGCTCGACACCAACGACCGTCGGGACCTGATCCGCGAGGAGATGGGGCTCGGACTGTGCAACATCACCAAGTGCTGCACGGAGGTCTGCCCCGAGCACATCAAGATCACCGACAACGCGATCATCCCGCTCAAGGAGCGCGTCGTCGACGCCCACTACGACCCGGTCGCGTGGCTCGGGCGAAAGATCCTGCGCCGCTCGACGCGCTCGGCGCAGGCCGCGGCGGTCCAGCCGGCGCCGTAGTGGCCGACTTCCTCTCCGAGGAGTGGTTCGCACAGGTCAACGAGTCGCTCGCGGCGGCCGGCCCGCCCCCGGTGGCCGACCCCGTGCGCGTCGTGCTCGACCTCGCCGACGCGCCGAGCGCGCTGCCCCACGCGATCACCCTGACGCTCTCGCCCGACGGCGCGGGCATCGCCCCGGGTGACCACCTCGCGGCCGACGCGATGGTGCGCCTCAGCTTCGCTGACGCGCGGGCTCTGGTGGGCGGCGACGTCGACTCCGCCACGGCGATTCGCGAGGGCCGGGTGAAGGTCCGCGGCGACGTCGACGCGGTCGTCGCGCTGGTCGACTGGCTACGCCGCGCCCACCCCCACGCGCGTGGCTGACGAGCGCCTGCCCCTTTTCGAGGACGACCTCGCCGAGCCCGGCGTGATCGAGGCCCACATGATGCACGTGGGCGCCGACCCGGTGGCCCCCGCGGCGGTGCTGTGCTTCTTCAACGAGCTCCTCGAGCGCTTGGCCGCGGAGGGGCGACTGCGCGTCGTGCACACCCTGCGCAGCGAGATTGGCGTCAACCCGGTCTACGAGCTCGCCACCGACGCCGGCGCGGTCACCGTGGTCCACCCCGGCGTCGGCGCACCGCTGGCCGCCGCGATCACCGAGGAGCTGGTCGCGCTCGGCGTGACGACCTTCGTCGCGTGCGGCGGCGCCGGCGCGCTCGCGGGTGACCTCGCGCTCGGTCACGTGATGGTCGTCACCTCCGCGGTGCGCGACGAGGGGACGAGCCTGCACTACGTGGCGCCCACCCGCGTGATCGACGCCGACCCCCTGGGCGTCGACGTGTTGAGCGCCGCGCTCGACGGGCGCGGCGTCGCCCACTACCGCGGGCGCACCTGGACGACCGACGGATTCTTTCGCGAGACCCCGAGCCGGGTGGCGCGCCGCCGCGACGAGGGCTGCACGATGGTCGACATGGAGTCGTCGGCGTTCCTCGCGGTCGCGCGCTACCGCTCGCTGCGCTTCGCCCAGCTCCTCTACGCCGGGGACTCGCTCGCGGGCGAGGCCTGGGACTCGCGCCAGTGGGACCGGGCCGGCGAGGTGCGCGAGTTGCTCTTCGGCGTCGCCGCCGCGGCGGCGCGCGCGCTCCACGACGCGTAGTCACTCCCCCTCGGTAGGCTCACCGC
>JBOGFU010000178.1:0-4446 GCA_050743545.1 Acidimicrobiales bacterium
CGTGGCTCGGCGGCTCGAGCCCCGCGGCCATACACATCGCGGGCCACCACACGCAGTGGAAGCGGATGATCTCCTTGCCGATGAGGTGATGCGACGACGGCCACCACCGTTCGACGTCGGCGGGGTCGGCCCCGTAGCCGATCGCCGTGAGGTAGTTGATCAACGCGTCGTACCACACGTAGAAGACGTGGCCGTCGTCCAAGGGAACGGGCACCCCCCACGAAATCGACGTGCGCGTGATGGAGATGTCGCGCAGACCCCCGCGCACGAAGGCCAGGGCCTCGTTGCGCTTGGTCTCGGGCGTGACGAACCCGGGGTGAGCGTCGTAGTACTCCAGCAGCCGCTGTTCGAACGCGCTCAAGCGGAAGAACCAGTTTTCCTCTTCCATCTCCACCAGCGACGTGCCGTGGATCGGGCATCGACCCTCGTCGCTCGCGTCGTAGGTGTAGTAGTCCTCGCAGCTCACGCAGTAGAGGCCCTGGTAGACGTCCTTGTAGATGTAGCCGTTGTCGTAGATCGCCGAGAGGAAGGTCTGCACGCTCGCGTAGTGGCGCGGCTCGGTCGTGCGGATGAAGTCGTCGTAGCTGACGTCGAGCGCGTCCCAGGCGTCGCGGAATCGGCGAGACGTGGCGTCCGACCACTCCTGAGGGGTGAGGCCGTGCCGAGCCGCGGCGTCGGCGACCTTCTGACCGTGCTCGTCGGTGCCGGTCAGGAACTTGACGTCGTCGCCCGCGAGGCGGTGCCACCGCGCCATCGCGTCGGCGTTCACCGTCGTGTAGGCGTGGCCGACGTGAGGCGCGTCGTTGACGTAGTAGATCGGCGTCGTGACGTAGAACCGGCCCATCGAGAAAGGTTACCGACCGCGCTCTTCGCTTCGGAGCGTGAGGGCGACGCGGTAGGCGTCGCGGTGCGCGACGCCAAGCTCGTCCGCGACCGCCCCGACGGCGTCGCGCACGCTCAGACCCTCGTCGAGTCGAGCCCGCAGGGCGTCGACCAGGTCCTCGGGGTTGGGCGCGGGCGCGGGGGAGCCGTCGAGCACGACCACGAACTCCCCGAGGGTCTCGCGGGACGCGAGTTGGTCGGCGACGGCGCCGACGGGGCCGCGCACGACCTCCTCGTGAACCTTGGTGAGCTCTCGCGCGACGGCCACCCGGCGCTGGGGTGACCGCGCCGCGATCTCGCGCAGCGTCGTGACGACGCGCTGGGGCGACTCGAAGAACACGATCGTGCGCGCCTCCGTGTCCCACGCGCGGTAGAGCTTGTCGCGCGCGCCACGAGTGCGCGGAAGAAAGCCCTCCATGACGAAGCGGTCGGTGGGCAGGCCGCTGATGGAGAGCGCGGCGACGACCGCCGACGGCCCCGGCGTCGTCGTGACGTCCAGCCCGGCGGCGACAACGGCGGCCACCACCCGAGACCCGGGGTCCGAAATCCCGGGGGTTCCGGCGTCGCTCACGAGGGCGACGACCTCGCCCGCGGCGACGCGCGCGACGACCTCGTCGACCCGCGAGGCTTCGTTGTGCTCGTGCAACGCGCGGAGCCGGCCGCGCGGTGCCATCCCGTACGCGCTAAAGAGCACCCGAGTACGTCGAGTGTCCTCGCAGTAGACCGCGTCGGCGGTCTCGAGGGCCTCGCGCGCACGTCGGGTGAGGTCGCCGAGGTTTCCCAAGGGTGTTGCCACGAGGACCAGCGCGCCCGCGCGTGGGCCCGGCGCTCGGTCCTCGACCACGGTCACTCCCCTCGGACCGCCACCCGTTCGGCGACGACTAAGATTGTCACCTATGTCAAAGCGGACCGTAAAGCGCAAGTTGCGCGCCAAGAAAAAGGCCAATCACGGCAAAAAGCCGAACTGCGGTCGCGGTTAGCCGCGCAGGTCCCCGTCCCACGCCTCTCCGCGAGCATCGAGGAGCGCGCCGAGGACGCCCGGCCGGTCGCTGACGATCCCGTCGACGCCGAGGTCGAGTAGTCGACTCATTTCGGGCTCGTCGTTGATCGTCCAGACGTGCACGGCGACACCCGCGTGGTGCGCGGCGACGACGAAGCGCTCATCGACCACGGTGACGTCGCCGAAGAACGCCGGCACCTGAAAGGCCCGCACCGGCGGGACCGCGGGCTCGGTGTCGCCGAGGGAGAAGAAGAACGTCGCGGTCTCGGTCGTGGCGGCCGACGTCGCCACCTCGGGCGCCGCGTCGCGGAATCGTTGGATCGCGTCGTCGAGAAACGACGCGACCAGGACCGAGTCAACGCACTCCAAGCGCCGCAGCTCAGACGCCAACAGGTCCTCGTAGGGTTCGACCGCCGGCGCGGTCCGTTTGATGTCGAGGTTCAACAGGGTCCCCGGGAAGGCCGACACGACCTCCTCGAGGGTCGCGACGCCGAGCGAGCGGTCGTCGGGCGCGCGCCCGCGAAGCACGTACTCGGCGTCGGGCCGGCCCGGGCTCACCGTCTCGCCCGCTATCCACCAGTACGCGTTGTCCATCTCGCGCAGCTCGTCGAGGGTCAACGAACCGATCTCGCCGCGGTGATTGGTCGTTCGGTCAACGGTCTCGTCGTGACAGACCACGATCTGGCGATCGCTGGTCGCGTGGACGTCGAGTTCGATCCCCGTCGCGCCCACGCCGAGCGCGCGTCCAATGGCGTGCAGGGTCGACGACGGCGCCTCGAATGACCCGCCCTGGTGCGCGTAGGCGATGACCCGGCGCGCGAGCCAGTCAGTCGCCACGGCCGTGGGGGTAGACGCGCAGGTACATCCGGTGCTCCATATAAAAGGCGAGCCCGGGCACGAACCCGGCGAGGAGCATGAGCACCAAGAGCCCCACGTGGACGCGAGATTTGAGCCAGAACTGAAAGCACATGACGAGGTAGATCGGATAGAGAACGACCCCGTGGCCGATGCCCACGATCGTGACGACGGCCTTGATGCTCTTCCACGCCGACAGGTCAACCGTGTGGAGGAGCAAGAACGCGCAGAGCAGGAGCAGCGTGGTACCGGTGACGAAGGACATCACGCGGTAGCGCTGGAAGGCTCGGTCCACTAGTGGCCCCAGAGTCGGCGCTTCGGCTTGGTCGCGAGGCTCGCCAGGTGGTCGTTGTAGGCAACGAGCGCCGGGTCCTCGCCCTCGATCGCGGCGTCGCGCTCGCGCGCGGCCGCGGCCTCGTGGCGCATGCGCTCCTCGTACTCGCGCCGGGCGGCCTCGCGGTGCTCGGACACGGTCTCCATGTTGATGAGGGAGTACCAGCCTAGGACCCCCAAAATTCCGAAGACCGGCCACTCCACCGCGTACATGAAGCTCAGCGAATTGCCCTGAACGGCCCGTCCGACCTGCCACCACGCCGCGGCGGCGCACCCGCCCATCCACACGATGAGTGCGAGGTGGACGGCGATGGCGCGCGGGCCGAACCACTTGTTGGTCACGCGGCTCCCGTCACGACGAGCATCGTACGCGTATGAGTTCGACGCCCCACGTCACCGCCACCTCTCGAGTCGACGCCACGAGCGTCACCAACGGCCATCACTCACTCTGCGGGCCGCACTCCCTCGACACTCGTAGCTCGTCGGCGTGCCCGACCCTGGGTTCAGCCTATCTAGGACACTCCTAGACTCGCGAGGTGCTGGACGCTGTCGTGACGCGCTTCTCCTGGCATCACCTCGGACAGTGGAATCTCGACCCCGTGCCCACGGCGCTCATCGTGGTGGCGGGCGCTATCTACCTGGTCGCCGCGGCTCGCGCGTCGTGGCCGACGTCGCGTCGAATTTTTTTCACCCTCGGCCTCGTCGTGACCTTCCTCGCGGTCGAGTCGGTGATCGGGACCTTTGACTCCGTCTACGTCAGCGACCACATGGTCCAACACCTCATGCTCATCATGGTCGCGGCGCCGCTGTTCGCGCTCGGGGCGCCGCTCGATTTGGCCCACGCCGCTGGCGGCGATCGCGTTCGCCGCGTGCTCGACGGCCGCGCGGCGGCCCTGGTGCTCCATCCACTGACCGCGTTCGCCCTCTACGCGGGCTTTATCCCGTTGACTCACCTCACGGGCTTCTTCGACCTCACACTCGAGCACGAGCCGCTTCACAACCTCGAGCACGTCGCGTTCCTCGTCGTCGGCTATCTGTTCTTCCGCTCGGCGTTCGGACTCGAGCGCGGCCGCTCGCTTCACCCGGGGCTTCGCCTGGTCTACGTCATGGCCGCGGTGCCCGTCGACACGATCACCGGACTTGCCATGTCGATGACGTCACACAACCCCTACCCGTACCTCCCGCGCGTCGCGCCCACCGGCGCGAGCGCGTCGTGGATCCTCTCCAACGTCCACTTGGGCGGCGCGATCATGTGGATCGGCGGGGACGCGCTCATGCTCCTCGCGTGCATTCCCATCGCCGTCACCTGGGTGAAGTGGGAGACGGTGCGCACGCGAGAGCTCGACGCGCTGCTCGACGCGCAGGGGATCTAGAGC
>JBOGFU010000179.1:0-6040 GCA_050743545.1 Acidimicrobiales bacterium
GCCTGTAGGCGGTCGGTGGCCACGTTGCGACGCGCGGTCTCTTAGCATCAGCGTCGACCCGCGTGGCGCCGAGGGGGAGCTGTGACGGACATCGACTCACAACTCGGCAACGGTTTCAATCCGATGATCCGGGGCGCGGTAAGGCGCGGTCTCGAGCGAACACGTACCAAGTGATGGGCGCGGGCGAGCGTGGGCGAGTGGCTAGGGCAGTGGCGGGCGCGGCGCTGGGCGCGGCGCTGCTGGTCGGGCTCGGCGCGGCTTCCGGGGCGGCGCCCACGACGGGCGCCGCGTACGCGCGGTCGCTCTCGTTGACGCTGCCGATTCCGCCCGGTGCGAGTGGCGTCCCGCGCCTCGCGGTGCCGCTCTCCCCGGTGATCGCGGCGCCCCGCGGCGAGGTCGACTACCGGCGGGGATTCGTCGTGCCCGAGAGCGTGGACGTCGCCGCGTTCCTGAGGGCTCATCGCGTCGCGGGCGAGTCGGCGCTCTCGACCGGCCAGAGCGACGAGGGCACGCTCTCGGTAACCACCTACGACGCGACCCTGACGTGTGCGAGTCGTCACACGCCCGCGTGTGGCGTGTCCTACACCGTGGCCACCGTCGGCGGCCGCCAGGAGATGCTGGTCGACGTCATCGTCGCCTGGGAGCCAATCGTCGTCGAGTCGATGCCCGCGTCGGGGGTCGTCAGGGTCACCGGCTACGACCACCTCAGCCTTATGAACGCGTCGAGTGGCGCGACGACGGTGACGCTCGACTCGCGCCAAGCCGCGGCGCTTCGCGCGGCGGTCTCATCGCTCAAGGTTGCGGCGCCCGGGGCGTGCATGGAGGACTCCCAGCTGCTCGTGATCTCCGTGAGCTCGTCGGGCCGCGTCACTTGGCGGGCGACGGTCGACGCGTGCCCCGGGGTCCTGCGGGTCTCGGCGCCGGCCACGTCGACCCTCTTCGACGCCAGGGAGTGCGTCTTCGCCCGCCTCGCGGCGGGGCTCTTTGTCAAGGGCACCGCGCGTGGGTCGGTCTCTGACCTGAGGTCCTGCCTCTAGCAACCGCTGCGGTGGCGCCCGGGGAGCCCGCCGCTACTCGTCCTCGGCGAGGATGCGGTAAATCGCGCGCCGAGCACCCGCGAGGATCTCGGAGACCTTGGCCGTCTGGTCGTCGGACGCGGCGATCGCGACCTGGCGCACCGCCATCACCACCTGTCGCAGCGTTGACATCATCTGCGCCGTCGCGTCGCCTTGCTCGGCGGCGGCGTCCTCCCAGGGGCGGCCGAGTCGGTCGCGCTCCTCGTTCACGAGCGCGTGGCCCGACTCGGTGAGGCGGTAGGTCTTGCCCGACTCCTGGGGGTCGACGGCGATGAGGCCCTCGTCCTCGAGCTGCTGGAGGGTGGGGTAGATGGAGCCGGGACTCGGCCGCCACGCGCCGTCGGAGCGATCTGACAGCTCGCGGATGAGCTGGTAGCCGTTGCGAGGGGACTCCTCTAAGAGGAGCAGGATCGCCGCGCGTACGTCGCCGCGGCGCTGGCGTCGCGCGCCGCGCCCCCCAGGGCCGTGACGCATCGTGACCGGTCCGCCCCGGTCGCCGGGCCGACGCCGACCGCGCGGGCCGCGGGCCCGCTGGGGTTCCGAGTCGTGGTTGTGGTTCTCGAAGCTCATGGTTATTCTCCGTTCGATTGAGTCTTATAACGCTATATCGGTATAACACTCAAAGTCAAGCTATACGTCAGTGCGACGGAAAGGTCCTGGTCCGGGAGGGTGGCGACGCGACGCGGAACTCACCGTGGCGACAACTGAGCAGTCCCGCGGACCGGCGGACTCAGCCCCGCGCGCGTCGAGCCCGGGTCGGGTGGAGAACGAACCTCGCGGCGCGGCGCCGCAGAAGGCGCTCGTGCCGCGCCTCGTGGGTGGGGGGCGCCGCCGCGACCCGGGTCGGGCGGATCCGGTAAAAGAAGGTCTTCGCGAACTCGACGAGCACCAGGTAGACGGCGACCATCCCCGCGAGGATGAGGAAGAAGCGCAAGGGCAGTGGCGAGAAGCCGAGGAGGTGGGCGAGCCCGGTGTAGGGGAGCACCGCGCCGACGAGGGCGGCGCCGGTGGGCACGAGGAGCATCGCGGTGCTCGGACGGCTCTTGAAGAACGGGATCCGCCGCGTTCGGATCACGTAGACGACGAGGGTCTGGGTGGCGATCGACTCGACGAACCATCCCGAGCGGAACTCGACGTGGCCCGCGTGCAGCACGACGAGCATCACCCAAAAGGTCAGGAAGTCAAAGACCGAGCTCACGGGGCCGAAGACCGCCATGAAGCGCCGGATGAACCTCATGTCCCACGCCGCGGGTCGCGCCAGCGCCTCGGGGTCCACGCGGTCGGACGGGATCACCAGCTGGCCGGCGTCGTAGAGGAGGTTGTTGAGCAGGATCTGGCTGGGCAGCATCGGCAGGAACGACAGGAACGTCGAGGCCCCGGCGGCGCTGAACATGTTGCCGAAGTTCGACGACGTCGCCATGAGCACGTATTTCATCGTGTTGGAGAAGATCCGGCGCCCCTCAATCACGCCCTGGGCGAGCACCCCGAGGTCCTTGTCGAGGAGCACGACGTCGGCGGCGTCCTTGGCCACGTCGGTCCCCGAGTCAACCGAGATCCCCACGTCGGCGTGGTGGAGTGCGACGGCGTCGTTGACGCCGTCGCCGAGGAACGCCACGTCCTTGCCGGTTCGCCGGGCGACCTTGATGATGCGTGACTTCTGCTCGGGGCCGATGCGCGCGAAGACCGTTGTCGTCGCTATGGCCGTGGCGAGGCCGTCGTCGTCGAGCGCGTCGACGTCCACCCCGCTCAGCACGCCCCGGTTGGCGAGGCCGATGTCGGCACAGACCTTGGCGGCGACGAGGCCGTTGTCGCCGGTGATGATCTTGACCTCGACGCCGAGGCGCTCAAGCTGGGCGATTGACGTGCCCGCGTCGGCCTTGGGTCGGTCGGCGAAGGTGAGGAACCCCTCGAGCGTCAGGGCGTGCTCGAGCGAGGCGTCGAGCACGGTCGCGTCGGGCGCCGACCGCGTGGCCACCGCGACGACGCGCGCGCCGGCGTTGAAGAGCCCGCTCAGCACGTCGCGTGCTGCGTCAGGGACTGCGACGCAGCGGTCGATCACCACCTCGGGCGCGCCCTTGGTGATAACGACCTGCGCTCCGTCGGGCTGGCGCACGAGAACGGAGACCAGCTGGCGCTCGTGGTCGAAGGGCAGCGTCGCGAGCCGCGACGCGCGCGACGCGGCTAGCGCGATCGGGCCACCGTCGGCGCTGTCGGGCGCGGACCACAGCGCCGCGTCGAGCGCGTTGGCGCCGACGACGTGGCCCGCGCTTGCCGTGGCCTCGCTGCAGATGAGGCCGAGGGTGAGCGGGCGGTTCGCGTCGGCGCCGAGTGGGTCGAGCGACCGAGAAAAGGTGATGACGCCCTCGGTCAACGTGCCGGTCTTGTCGGTGAAGAGGATCTCAATGTTGCCGAGGTCTTCGATGGCGACGAGTCGCTTGACCAAGACCTGATGGGCGGCGAGCGATCGCGAGCCCGACGCAAGGCTCACCGTCACGATCGCGGGCATCATCTCGGGCGCGATTCCCACGGCGATGGCCAGCGAGAAGAGGATCGCCTCGACGATCGGCCGCGACAGGAGCACGTTGATGGCGAAGATGAACACCGTCAACACGACGGCGACGGAGAAGAGCAGCCGGGAAAACTTGGCGAGCCCGAGCTCAAAGGCCGTGCGCGTGGTTCGCTCGGCCAGCCCCGCGGCGATGTGCCCAAACGCGGTCGACGAGCCGGTAGCGACGACGACCCCGGTCGCGCTTCCCTGGTGCACGATTGTGCCCATGAGCGCGCACCCCGGGAGGTCGAGGCCGACGCGGGCGTCCACCGCGTCGGTCGACTTGTTGACGGGGAGTGACTCGCCGGTCAAGACGCCTTCGTCGCACTCGAGCTCACTGACCGAGACGAGTCGCATGTCAGCCGGCACGATCGTGCCGAGCCGCAGCGTCACGACGTCACCGGGCACCAGCTCGGACACCGGCACCCGAGCGCTCGCGCTGTCGCGAACGACCTCGGCCTCTTGGTGGATCTGGGCTCGCAGAGTCTCCATCGCCACCTCGGCGCGGTATTCGTTGGCGAAGCCGAGCCCGACGCTCGCCGCGACGATGACGGCGATGATGACGGCGTTGGTGGCGCCCCCGGTCAGCCCCGAGACGAGCGCCGCCGCGAGCAGGAGCACCAGCATGGGGTTGCGGACCTGACGCCACAGCACGGGGCCGGCGTGGAGTTGATGGGTGCCCAGGACGTTGGCGCCGACGCTCGCTCGGCGATCGGCGACCTGGTGGCCGGTGAGCCCGGCGACGCTCGTCTCGAGGCGAGCGATGACGTCATCACCTGAGAGCGCCGCCGCCTCCTCCAGCGTGATGGCGTCGAACGGTCGACGGACCTCATCGGCCATGGCGGCAATCTAACGCCGGGTGACGTGGCCAGCTCACGAGCGCGATCGACGACGTCGCCCGGATTCGTTGCGATCTTCCTGTGCCGTGTGGCGCCGAACGCGACGCGAGTGACTGCTCTTAGCATGGTCACGAGGGCGTCACCAGTTTCGGAGCCCGCCGCGCGCGAGCCTCCGAGGGAGGCGGTCACGTGACGACGCAATCCAATCACTCGCCGGACACGTCGAACCAGCCGAAGTCGGGACGCGGCGAGTGGCGCGGGCCCCCGACCCAAGAGACCCTTGAGGCGATCTTTCCGCCGATCGCCGACTACGCGTTCCTGTCGGACTGCGAGAACAGTTGCCTCGTCGCGCCCACGGGCGCGGTGGAGTGGCTCTGCCTGCCGCGCCCACACGACCCGAGCGTGTTCGGAACCCTGCTCGACCGCGCGGCGGGTTCGTTTCGTATCGCGCCGACGGAGAGCACGGTCCCGGCTCACCGCCAGTACGTACCGGGCACGATGGTCTTGGCCACCACCTGGCAGACGAGGAGCGGGTGGCTCGCCGTGAGCGACTTCCTCGCGGTGGGCCCGTGGTACCGCACGGGCGCGCGGTCCGCGCATCATCGACGCACGCCGGGAGACTTCGACGCGCGACACATGCTCGTGCGCTCGGCGCTCTGCCTTCACGGCAACGTGGACATCGCGCTCAACTGCGAGCCGTCGTTCGACTACGGGCGCGTCGACGCCGAGTGGGAACACGTCGGCGAGACGTACGACCGCGTCGCCACCGTTAACCCCGGATTCGTCCAGTTGACCTTGAGCGGGGACATGCGTTTTGGCATCGAGGGCCGCGCGGTGAGGGCGCGACACCGTCTGAGCGAGGGCGAGTCGGCCTTCGTCGTGTTGAGCTGGTCCGACACCTCAGAGCCGCTCGCTCGCGACGAGGTCGACGCAACGCGCGCCGAGACGAGTCGCTTCTGGCGCGGGTGGATTGACGGCGGGCGCTTCCCCGACCACCCCTGGCGTGAGCTCCTTCAGCGAAGCGCGCTCACGCTTAAGGGTCTCACCTACGCCCCCACCGGCGCGCTCCTCGCGGCGCCGACGACCTCGCTGCCCGAGCACCCGGGGGGCCAGCGCAATTGGGACTACCGCTACACGTGGGTGCGCGACGCGGCCTTCGCGCTGCGCGCGCTTCACGCGTTGGGCTTTGACACTGAAGCCGATGACTTCCTTGCCTTCCTCGGTGACGTGTTGGAGCCGCGCCCGAGCGCGGGCGCGGCCCGCGCGCACCTGCAGGTCCTCTACCCCGTCGACGGCGCCAGCACCCCGACCGAGTCCGAGCTCGAGCACCTGTCGGGCTACGTCGGAAGTCGCCCGGTGCGCGTGGGCAACGCCGCCTTCGACCAGAGCCAACTCGACATCCTCGGGGCGATCGTCGACTGCGTCTACGAGCACACCCGCTCTCGCGACGCCCTCTCGGAGCGCTCGTGGCGCATCGTGGTTCAGGCGGTCGAGGCGGCGCTGCACTCCTGGCGTGACCCCGACCGCGGGGTCTGGGAGATCCGCGGCGAGCCCCAGAACTTCACCTTCTCCAAGGT
>JBOGFU010000180.1:0-3021 GCA_050743545.1 Acidimicrobiales bacterium
GGGGACGCCATTGGGCCCCTCGGGGTTCACGTAGATGAGCCCCATCTGGACCGCGGCGAGGGGGTTCTCCAGCTCGCGGTCGCCGCGGTAGCGCTCGTCGTCGAGCCAGGTGGTCTCGGCGCCCCAGTAGGTGTCCTCCTCGGGCTCCCACGCGTCCTCACGCCCGCCCGCGAAGCCGTAGACCGGGAGCCCCATCGACTCGAGCGCGCAGTGCCCCGCGAAGATCATGAGGTCGGCCCACGAGATCGACTGGCCATACTTCTGCTTGACCGGCCAGAGCAGCCGACGCGCCTTGTCGAGGTTCACGTTGTCGGGCCAGCTGTTGAGCGGCGCGAAGCGCTGCATGCCCGCGCCCCCGCCCCCGCGGCCGTCGCTGACGCGGTAGGTGCCCGCGCTGTGCCAGGCCATGCGTATAAAGAGCGGGCCGTAGTGTCCGAAGTCGGCCGGCCACCACTCCTGGGAGGTCGTCATCAGCGCGACGAGGTCGGCGCGCAGCGCGTCGAGGTCGAGCGCCGCGAAGGCGACTCGGTAGCTGAACCCCTCGCCCAGCGGGTTGGCCGACGCGCCCGGGTCCAGGACCTTGAGGTTGAGCTGGTTGGGCCACCAGTCCTCGTTCTTGGTTCCTCCGGCGGGGAACCGGCCGGCGCCCGGGGCCACCGGGCATCCGCTGTCGGCGCTCATGATCTCTCCATTCGTCACAGGGGTACTCGTTCGGGCGAGCGCGCGACCCCCACGCGTCGCCCGAGCACTGCTGGCTATCAGTATCGCGCCTGCGCGGACCGGCGTGCCTCGGCGGGACTAGGGGCTCTCGGGGGGACCCGTCGGGCCCGAGGCCGGGCCACCGCGAAGTCGGCGGCGCTGCTCGCGTTCGCGCTCGCGGTCCACGCGCAGCATCGCGCGCTCGACGTCGGCCCAGTAGAGCGGCGACTCCTCGGTCGGGACGGTCTCGCCGTCGGCGCGCGCGAAGATCACGAAGGCGATCGTCCACAGGCACGCGAACGCGCCGAGCTTGGCGACGAAGCCCGCGACCTGCTGATCGAGCAGCGGGCTCATGTCGACCAGGGCGCGCTGACCGTGCAACGCCGGGTAGAGCGGGTGGCGAGAGAAGATCCACACGATCGACAGGCTCGTCACGACCAGGCTCGACGCGAACAGGTAGCCGGCGCGCGCGATGGGCGACAGCGCGCGCGTCCCGGGCACGACGTGAATCACCGGGAGCCACAGCAGAAAGCCAGCGGCGAGGGTGATCGCGACGACGACCCCGCGCCCGACCCCCGAGCGAGCGCCCCAATCGACCATCGGCGGCACGAGCGACCCGGTGCCCACGATGGTCACGAGCACCAACGCGCCCCCCGGGTGCGACAGGAGCTTTAGAGACCGGTCGATGGGCGCGGGGTGGGTGAGGCGCTCAAAGACGCGCATCGGCGTCGCGGTGAGGAGGGTGGGCGCGACCAGCAACATGATGGTGAGTCGCTGGACCGTCGCCACGGTGAGCGACACCGACGCCGCGAGGTCGCCAATGGGCCACACCAGGACCACCGCGAGCGCGAGGAGCCCCAGCTCGCAGCGTCGACGGAGCTTGACCTCGGGGACCATCAGGTGGTGCGCCGCCCCCGCGGCGACGATGACGATGAGCTCGCCGAGGTGCCAGTGAAACGGCAGCCCGCTCATGACTCGACCGATACCCGGCCCTGACGCGCCGCGTCCGTGAAGAGGGCGAAGTCCTCGGCGTTGCGGTCGCGGTACGCGAGCGCGAAGTCGGCGACGCAGCGCGCGAACTGGCGGCCCTCGCCGACGTAGCCGGCGATCTCGGCCGAGAGCCCGGAGCGCGCGTGGGCGCGCGCGAGCGCCCACGCGCAGACCCTCGCGTAGGCGCGCAGCGACGACAGCCCAAGCCGCTCAACGTCCACAGCGGCGCGACCGTCGTAGAGCTGGCGAACGTAGAAGCTGCGCCGCCGACCGGCGACCTCCAGGCTGTGCCAGCCGAGCAGGTCGTCGGGGGTCGCCTGCATGAGCCGCTGGCCCGAGACCACGCGCAGGCCCTCGTCCTTGGCGCCGCGGACCCCGCGCGCGACGCCGAGCACCGGGCGCAGCGCCTCCTTCACCTGGAGCACGAGCACGTCGTCGCGGTCGCGGCCGGTGAAGAGCGCGGCGAAGCACTCCGTGCCCACCGAGCCGACGCCGCGCACGAGGTGGGCTGCGTCGACGAGGTCGAACTGCGCGGCGAGGACGCGCCGGTCGCTCGAGAGCGTCGAGCGCCACCCCGTCATCACCGACTCCACCTGCGCTCGGGTGAGCGTGCCGTCGCTCCCGTCGGAGAGGCCGGTGACCCGCGGGGGGGCGAGGCGTAGGCACGGCTCGCCGTCGGCGCGTGTCACGAGCGCGGCGAAGGAGCGCGCGTCGTGGTCGCGGGCTCGGCGCACCACGTCGTCAGCGTTGCGGGTCGCGTCGTCGGCGAAGAAGCCGCGCAACTCGGCGAGGCCGTCGTCGAGGTCGAGCGCCGCGAACCACACGTCGAGGCGCGTCGCCCTGGCGAAGCGCGCGATCGAGCTCTGATAGGCGCTGGCCGCGGTCGCGGCGACGTCGCGCTGATCCGCGTCGGTGAGCCCCGCGCCGTCAGCGACCACCGCGAGCGACGCGGCCAGGCGCTTGAGGTCGAACTCGAAGGGTCCCTGAGTGGTCTCGTCGAAGTCGTTGACGTCGAAGACCTCTCGGCGCTCGGGCGACTGGAAGACCCCGAAGTTGGCGCAGTGCGCGTCGCCGCAGAGGGTGACGGCCAGCGACGTCGAGGCCCCGGCGACCAGGTCGTCGGACATGAGCAGGGCGGACCCGCGAAGGAACGCGAAGGGCGACGCGAGCATGCGCGCGTGGCGCAGCGCGAGCAGGGGCGCGACCCGGCCCTCGCCGTGAGCGAGCACTCGCGTGACCGGGTCGTAGCCCGCGTCGCGGTCGGCGAGCTCGGCCAGCGAGCGACGCGGCGTCGCCGCGCGCACGGCACGCCCGGCGTCGACGCGCTCGGCG
>JBOGFU010000181.1:0-3125 GCA_050743545.1 Acidimicrobiales bacterium
CCCACGCCGAGCCCGCGCGACGCGAGCGACGCCACCGGCCGGTCGGCGATCCCGCAGGGCACGATCGCGGCGAACGCGGCGAGGTCGACGTCGACGTTGAGGGCCACGCCGTGCAGGGTGCGCCGACGCCCGTCGTCGGCGCGCTCGGTGCGCACGCCGACCGCGGCGATCTTGGCTGGCACGCCGTCCACGTCGACCCAGACTCCGGGGTAGCCCTCGAGGCGATCGACCCGACCGAGGCGCGCGTCGGGGTCGAGCGCGCGCACCGTGGCGATGACCGCGTCCTCGAGGCGCGTCACGTGCTCACGACCGGACGCGGGGTCGTCGCGCACGGTGACGACCGCCCACGCCACGACCTGACCGGGTCCGTGGTAGGTGACGTCGCCGCCGCGGTCGGCGTCGACCACCACAGCGTCGAGGCTCTCGCGCGGAACGAGGAAGTGCTCGGGCTGGGTGCGGACCCCCATCGTGTACGTCGCGGGGTGCTCCATGACGAGCAGGTAGTCGTCGACCGCGTCGACGAGCGCGCGCTGGAGGTCGTTGGCCTCCACGAAGGAGACCCGACCCAGGTGGCGGCGCCGAAGCACTACCGCTCACCCTCGACGTCGAGCCCCGCGAGGAGCTGGGCGACGCGCTCTAAGTACGCCGCCGCGGTCCGCGGCTCGCACACCCGATGGTCGAACGAGAGCCCGAGCACGAGTCGGCGTCCGACCGCGACCTGGGCCACGCCGTCACGCTCGACCACCACGGGGACTCGGCGCGCGGCGCCGAGGGACAGAACCGCGACCTCGGGCGCCACGATGATCGGCTCGAAGAGCAGGGTCGACGCGCTGGGGGCGCCCGCGACCGTAAAGGTCCCGCCCATCAGGTCGTCGGCGGTCAGGTGGTGCGACGCCAGGCGGTCGTCGATCTCCGCGACGCGGCGCGCGAGCGCCCGCAAGGTGAGCCCCGCCGCGGCGTGCACGACCGGGACCAGCATCGCGTCGTCCGACGCTCGCACAAAGCCGAGGTTGACGGTTCGGTGGACGACGAGTTGGTCGTTCTCGAAGGTGGCGTTGAGGCTGTCGAACTCCGCCAGCGCGCGGACCGCGGCGAGGGCGACGACAACCTCATCGCTCACCGCCGCTCCGTCACGCGTCGCTCGCCCGAGCGAGTCCAACGCGTCGAGCACGGACGCGTCGGCGTCCACGCTGACGAAGCCGTGCGGGACGACCTGGGCCGACGCGGCGAGGTGCTCACCCATGCGCCGGCGACCGGCGCTGATCGGCACCACGACCTCGTCGGTGGCGCCGGCACCCACGGCGCGCTCGGCGTCGCGGCGAGTTATCGCGCCACCGGGGCCGCTGCCGGGCACCTGAGCGGGTGAGACCCCCGCGTCGCTCAGGATTCGGCGCACCACCGGCGACACGACCACGCCGGCGACCTCCGAGGAGGTTGGAAACGGCGCCGTTGGGCCGGCCGGCTCGCTCGCTCGCGCCGGCGCCGCCGGGGCCGAGCCGGACTCGTCGATGACCGCGACCCTCGCCCCGGTTGCCACGGTGTCGCCCTCGGCGGCGAGGACCTCGACCAGCACGCCGCTCGCGGGCGACGGCATCTCGGAGTCGACCTTGTCGGTCGACACCTCGAAGAGGGGCTCGTCACGTGCCACCGCGTCACCGACCTGTTTGAACCATCGGGTGATGATCCCCTCGGCGACCGACTCGCCCAGCGAGGGCAGGGTGACGTCAACCAACGTGCAGACCCCGACCGGCGAGCGCCAGCAGCGTCTCGCCAAAGGTCTCCGACAGCGAGGGGTGCGGCTGGATCAGCGCCGCGGCCTCTTCGGCGGTGGCCTCCCAGTTCACGGCGAAGTAGCCCGCGCCGAGCTGCTCGGTAACCCACGGCCCGGCCATGTGCACGCCCAGGATCTGACCCGCCGAGCCGTCGGGCCGCTTCTCCGCGATCACCTTGACCACGCCGTCGCTCTCGCCGATGATCTGCGCTCGGCTGTTGCCGCCGAAGGGGTCCTTCTTCACCACGACGTCGTAGCCCTTGTCCTTGGCGGCCGACTCCGTGAGCCCGCAGAACGCGACCTCGGGGTTGGAGTAGATGGCCCAGGGCACGCGGTCGTAGTCGACCGGCACCACGGGCTCGCCCAGCATTGTCTTGACCGCGACGATGGCCTCGGCGAAGCCGACGTGCGCGAGCTGGGGTGTGCCGGCCACGACGTCACCCACGGCGAAGACCTTGGGGTTGGCGGTGCGCTGGTAGCCGTCGGCGACGACGAAGCCCCGTTCGTCGACGACCACGCCGGTTCCCTCGCCGAGCAGGCCCTCCGTGCGCGGGCGTCGACCGACCGACACGACGACCATGTCGACCGTGACGTCGTCACCGCCGTCGATTGCGATCGCGGTCGAGGACTTCTTCGGCGTGTGTCCGGTGATGGAGACGCCGGCGCGCACCTCGATCCCGCGCTTCTTAAACGCGCGGGCGACGACCGACACCACCTCGGAGTCGCAGCCCGTGAGGATGGTGGGCAGCGCCTCGAGCACCGTCACGCTCGTGCCGAGGTCGGCGAGCAGCGACGCGAACTCACAGCCAATCGCCCCACCGCCGATCACCGCCGCGCTCTTGGGCAGGTGGTCGAGCGAGAGAAACTCGTCGGAGGTGACGACGACGCGCCCGTCGACGTCGAACCCGGGAAGCGTGCGCGGGACCGAGCCCGGGGCGAGTACGACGAAGCGCCCCGCGGCCTCCACGCCGGCGTCGTCGCCGTCGATCACGCGCACGACCTGGTCCGCGTCGAGGCGCCCGGTGCCCGAAAAGGTGGTGACCTTGCGACCCTTGAGCAGGCCCGACAGGCCCTTGAAGAGCCGATCCACGACCTCGTTCTTTCGCGCCTGGCTCACCGAGAAGTCGAGCGTCACGCCCGTCGAGGTGACGCCAAACAACGCGCCGTGCTCCACGGTGCGCCGAACGTGGGCGGTCTCTAAGAACTCCTTGGCCGGAACGCACCCACGATGCAGGCAGGTCCCGCCCACCTTGTCGCGCTCGACCATGGCGACCGAGAGCCCCGCGGCCGCGGCGTAGAGCGCCGTGGCGTAGCCCCCGGGGCCCCCGCCCACTACGACAACATCGAACTGCTG
>JBOGFU010000182.1:0-2110 GCA_050743545.1 Acidimicrobiales bacterium
GTGTGGGAATACCGCGACGAAGAAGACCAACGACTTGGGGTTGAGCACCCCCACGATGAAACCCTGGCGCACGACGCGACGCCGGTTGGGCCTCGCGCCCTCGCGCTTGGTCATCGCCGCGGCGTGCTCGTGGCGGTGGCGAAGGGCCTCGACGCCGAGCCACAGGAGGTAGCAGCCACCCGCAACCTGCAACGTGACCGAGAACGCGTGGCTGCGCGTGAGCAGGGGCCCGAGCCCGAGCGCGACCACGACCGACAGCGTCAGCGTGCCGAGCGAGTTCCCGAGCACCGTGAGCACGGCCACCGCGCGACCCCACGCGACCCCACGCGCCAGGGTGAACATCACGCTCGGGCCGGGCACCATGATGATGACGATCGACGCGACGAAGAACGTCGCCAGCTGCCCGCCGCCGATCACGGCGCGCCCCGAGCCGTCGCCAGGTCGACCGCGCGCAGGCTCGCGCCGATGGAAAAGCCGATCGTGGCGGCGAAGAACGCCGTGCCCACGCCGACGGTGCCACCGAGCAGCCAGCCCACGACGAGCACGATGACCTCCAGGGTGAGGCGCACGTAGACCACGCTCACGCCGAGACGCCGGTGAATCCCCGTCATGAGCCCGTCGCGCGGGCCCGGGCCGAGCCCGGTCGTGAGGTAGAGCGAGCTCCCGATCCCGATGGCGACGACTGCGGCCACCACGAAGCCCGCGCGCGCCCAGTCGCCCTGGGGCACGGGCACGGTCGCCGCGGTGACGTCGAGCACGTAGGCGATGACGACCAGGTTGGTGAGCGTGCCCGCGCCGGGCCGCTCGCGCAGGGGCCACCACGCGATGAGCACCACCGCGGAGATGGCCGCGGTCGACCAGCCCAGTGAGACGCGCGCGTGGAGCGACACGCCCTCGGCGAGAACGGTCCACGGGGTCGCGCCCCAGTGGGACTGGACGAGCAGACCCTCGCCGATCCCGAAGAGGGTGAGGCCGATGAGCAGCGGCGCGACCATCCGTGGTCGCACCCCCCAGGGGGAAGTCGCGCGCCACGGCGTCACAGGGATGCGGTGGCTGAGCCTCATGAGTGGGTGACGGTACCAGCGCGGGCCACGAGGCCCGGCGAGGTCAGCGCGCGAGGTCCTCGCGCAGACGCTCGAGCAGGACCGCGACCCCGTACTCGGTGAAGAGGTCCTCGGCCTCCTTGGCCATGACCGCGGTCGGGTGGCCCGGCCCCAGCACGTGGAGGGCCTCCATCTCGGTGGTCGCGACGTCGAGCATCGACTCGACCAGCCGCCACGCCTCGACCGCGGAGTCGAAGAGCTCACCCGACTCGTCGGCGCGGCCCTCGAGCCCGGCGATCGCCGCCCGCGTCTCGAGGCGCAACGCCGCGATGAACCTCCCGCGCAGGGGCGCGGTGGCCGCCAGCGCGCGCGACAGCCCCTCGAGGTCGCGCATCCACGCCGCCGCACGCACGGCGCGCGCGATCGCGCTGGTCACGTTGATACCCGTGGGGTCCAGCTCGACCGCGCGCTCGGCGAAGCCCAACGACTCGGCGAAGTCACCGTTGAAGTAGCTAAAGAGCGACTCGGCGGTCAGCCCGGTCGTCTGGGACGCCACGTGCTCACCCCAGTTGGGCGCCGATCGAGCCTTCTGTAGGAGCTCGCGGCCACGCACCAGGTCACCGCGCCACGCGGCGAGCATGCACTCGAGCATGTCGACCCAGTGTTCGTTGTCGGGCAGGACCTTGCTGCGTACGTCGGCGATCATCTCCTCGCACTCGACCCACAGGCCCAGCCATATCCCGTCCTCGATGGCGTTGAGGGTCGCGGTCTGCTCAAAGGCGCGGGCGCCCGCGCGTCGGCCGAGCTCGGCGGTCTCGCGCGACGCGACGTAGGAGCGGCGAACGTCGTCGGGCAGGCAGTAGAGGCTCAGCGCCATCGAGACCTGCAACTGGCTGCGCAGCGAGTCCGACGCGAGCGCAATCGCCAACGCGCCCTCCGCGAGCAGCACCGCCTCCTGGTGGCGGCCGACGTGAAAGAGCGAGTACGACCGGGCCCCGAGCGCGTTGAGGAAGTCCTCGTCGCTGTCGAGGCGCTCGGCCAACGCGAGCGCGCGCTCGGCCCAGACC
>JBOGFU010000183.1:0-3458 GCA_050743545.1 Acidimicrobiales bacterium
GTGCGGGACCTCGCGCGCGTCGACGAGGCGACCCTGGTCGCCCACGTCGGCCCCGCGCTCGCGGCCACGCTGGCCGCCTACGCGACCGGCGAGGACCGTCGCGAGGTCGACTCGCACCGGCGCGCCAAGTCCCTCGGCCACGAGCAGACCTTCGCGGTCAGCCTGCGCGGGGCGGGCGAGGCCGCGCCGCGCCTGCGCGAGCAGGCCGCGGTCGTCGCGCGCGCGCTGCGCGAGCACCACCAGGTCGCGCGAACGCTCACCGTGATCGTGCGCTTCGACGACCTCTCCCAGCTGAGCCGCGCCCAGACCCTGCCCTTCGGCGTCGACGACGAGGACGCGATCGCGGCGATCGGCGCCGCGCTCCTAGAGACCGTCGACCTCGCCGCCCCGGTTCGACTGCTGGGGCTCCACGCGTCGGGGCTTCGCGCCAACGACGACAACGCGATGCAGCTCGCGTTCGCGATCGAGACCGACGCGGGTGACCCGCGCGAGCGCGCGCTCAACCTGGGCCGCGCCCACCAGGTGGGGCGCGAGGCGCTGCGCGACGCGGTCGACGAGGTGCGCCGGCGCTTCGGGCGCACCGCGGTGGCGTCGGCGTCGGAACTCTCCGAGGAGGGCGTCGAGGTCGCGACCCAGCGCGGGCGCGCGATGTTCGGCCCCGACGCTACGAGTGGACGGTGACCAGCGTGCCGATCGGGGTGTAGGGGTAGACGTGGTGCGCGTCGGGCAGCGCCATCTCCACGCAGCCCAGGCTCTGGGGCCAGCCGTAGGACGCGCGGTAGAACTGGTGGAGCGCGTCGCCACCGTTGAAGTACGAGACCCAGGTCACCGGGTCGGCGTAGTAGCTGCCGTCGGGGTTGAACCCGGTCATGACCGTCGACGTGAAGCGTAGGTAGACGGGGTAGGTGCCGGTCTCGGTCGGCGCGACCGAGATCCCGGTGTTGACTAGCGCGTGAAACGCGTCCCGCCCGTTGACGTAGAGGGTGAGGGTCTCGGGCAGCGACTCGCTCACGTCGACGTAGTCGTAGGTCGCGGGGTCAATCGCGTTGGCGCGCGCGGCGGCGTCGAGGGCCTCCCACGTCGCCGCGTCGGGGACCCCGGTCACGGTAAGGCCATGCTGGCTCTGGAACGCCATCATCGCCCCGGTGAGGACGACGTTGGCGGTCCCCACGCGCCACTGGGCGGAGAGGTCGCTCGGCAGGTGGGCGAAGGCCCAGGTGTACGCGCCGGGCGTGGGTTGGGCTGGGTCGGTCACCGCGCTCGCGGGGCTGAAGCGCACGGGCAGGTAGTGCAGCTGCGCGAGGAGCTGGTCCTGGAGCGCGTAGTTGGCGCTGACCACGCTCGCGTGGCGACGCACCGCGGTCACGGCGCACGTCGCCGCGCAGGTGAGGGTGGTCGGAACGTCGACGACGTAGCGAACGCTGGGGATGACCCGACCGGTCACGACCGCCTCGACGTCGCGGCGACCGGTCTGGAGCCACGTGGTCGCCAAGCGCGGGTGGATGACGAGCGAGGGCAGGCGCCGCGCGGCGACTGGCGCGGAGAAGTGAAGGCGCACGATGGGCATCGACGTCGTGATTGTCGCGGCGACCGAGTCGGTCACGCGCAGCGCGCTCGTCGCGCCCGCGCTCGGTGCGACGAGCGCGCCACCGACGAGCGTCGCGGCCACGAGGGCGGCTCGGATGAGGTGGCGCACGACCCCAAGATACCGGGGGGCTCGCGCGCGCCCGGGCCGTAGGCTGAGCGCGAGCTGGGAGGTAGCCGTGAACACGTTCAAGACCGTCGTCGTCGTGCTGTTCTGCGTGGCAGTGGTGTTCTTTGTGCTCTCGCTCGTCGCGTTCGTCTTCTCCGCGCTCCACTTCATCCTCGAGCTCGTCCTCGTCGTCGGCCTGGGCTACCTCGTCTGGCACCACGTGTTTCGTCATCGGGGGTCAAAGAACCCCCAGTAGGCTGAACGTTCCTGGCGGCGTGGCCGAGTGGTTAGGCAGGGGCCTGCAAAGCCCCGTACTCCGGTTCGAATCCGGACGCCGCCTCCGAGGGAGTTCCCAGGCTCCCACCGCGCGACCCACAGACGCGGCGGGACGCATCGAGTGCGGCGAAAGAGGGCGATAATGCCCGCGCGCTTGACCCCTCGATGGCCGGTCGTGGCCCTCGTCGTCGCGATCGTCGTGGCGCTGTCGTCGGCCCACCGGCCGCTGACCCCGCCGACCAGGCCGCAGTCGGTGCGCGCGAGCGCCGGTGTCGCGTCGGGCGCCGACACCGCGACCGCGGTCATCACGTTCAACGCGCGCTAGCCACCGACGCCGGCGGTCGGGCGCCCTAGGATCGCGTCGAGCCGGGCCGACGGCCCAGACGTCTCCGACGGGGGTCCACGAGGTGAAAAAGAGATTGGTGACGAGGTACGCCACGGCGTCGACCGAGGCGGCCGACGAGAACGAGCGACGGGTTCGCGAGGTCTTCGTCGACCTCGCCGACACCCGACCCGACAACGTCAGTTACGTCGTGCTGCGACTCGACGACGGGTCGTTCGTCCACGTCTCGTTCCACGACCACGACGACGACGAGGTCAACCCGATCGCGTCCCTGGCGTCGTTCGCGCGCTTCCAGGACGGACACGCCGAGCGTCGCGCCGGGGGAGTCGACCAGCACACGGCGACCCTGGTGGGTTCCTACATCACCGAGATCGCCTAGAGCGATCGTCGTCACCCCGGTCGTTGTCCGGTGTAGTGGGAGCGCCCACATCTCCTCGCTCGCCCGCGGGACGCGGCGCCCGGGGCGACGCGCCGGGCTCCACTGGTGGCCCAAGGACCCTACGGGGCGATGACGCCCGCTCATTACACTCGATTCATGGCCCCAGAGCGCGGCGGTTCACGCCGCGACGTCACCCTCGCGGACCGCTACGAACTCACCAGCGGCACGGTGGTGCTCTCGGGGGTGCAGGCGCTGGTGCGCGTGCTGCTGGACCAGCGCCGACGCGACCGCGCCGCGGGACTCGACAGCGCGGGGTTCGTCACCGGGTACCCCGGCTCGCCGTTGGCCGGCCTGGACCTCGAGCTCGCCCGGCGCGCCGACGCGCTCGCGCGCGCCGACGTCGTGCACCGCCCCGGGCTCAACGAGGAGCTCGCGGCGACCGCCGTCGCCGGGAGCCAGCTGGCCCTGCTCCAGCCCGACCACCTCCACCAGGGCGTCTTCGCGATGTGGTACGGCAAGGCGCCCGGGCTCGACCGCGCGGGCGACGCGATGCGCCACGGCAACCTCATGGGCACCGGCCCGACCGGCGGGGTGCTGGTGTGCGTCGGCGACGACCCCCAGGCCAAGTCCTCGAGCGTGCCCTCGACCTCGGAGCCGACCCTCTACTCGCTGGGCATGCCGATCCTCTCGCCGGCCGACCCCCAGGAGGTCCTCGACTTGGGCCTGCACGGCATATCGCTGTCGCGCTCGTCGGGACTGTGGGCGTC
>JBOGFU010000184.1:0-8614 GCA_050743545.1 Acidimicrobiales bacterium
GCCTCGGTCCCCGACGAGACGAAGCGCACCTGCTCGAGCCCGGGCACGCGCTCGACCATGCGCTGCGCGAGGCCTACTTCGCCCGGGGTCGGCGCGCCGAAGGTCGTGCCCTTGGCCGCGGCGTCGCACACCGCCGCGACCACGCGCGCGTCGGCGTGGCCGAGGAGCGACGCGCCGTAGCTCTGGACGTAGTCGAGGTAGTCGCGCCCCTCGACGTCGGTGACGCGCGCGCCGGCGCCCGAGACCACGGTGTAGGGGGTTCCCCCCACCGACGCGAAGGAGCGCACGGGCGAGTCGACGCCGCCCGCGATGACGCGCGACGCCGCGTCAAACCACTCGGCGTTGGTCAAGCGCCCAGCCCCTCGGCGACCTCGCGCGCGAAGTAGGTCAGGATCACGTCGGCGCCGGCGCGCTTGACCGCGGTGAGCTGCTCGAGCCCGACGGCGTCGCCGTCGAGCCACCCGCGCTCGGCGGCGGCCTTGACCATCGCGTACTCGCCGCTCACGTGGTACGCGGCGAGGGGAACGTCGAGCTCGCGGCGCAGGTCGCCGAGGACGTCGAGGTAGGTCATCGCGGGCTTGACCATGACGATGTCCGCGCCCTCGGCGACGTCGGCGCGGGCCTCGCGCAACGCCTCTCGGCGGTTGGCGTAGTCCATCTGGTAGGCGCGTCGGTCGCCGCCATCGGCGATCGTGACGTCGACCGCGTCGCGGAAGGGCCCGTAGAGCCCGCTCGCGTACTTCACCGCGTACGCCAGAATCACCGTGTCGTCGTGACCCGACGCGTCGAGGGCCGCGCGGATCGCGCCGACCTGGCCGTCCATCATGCCGCTGGGAGCGACCACCTGCGCGCCGGCGTCGGCCTGGGCGACCGCGACGCGCGCGTAGACCTCCAGCGTCGCGTCGTTGTCCACCGTGCCGTCGTCGCGCAGCACGCCGCAGTGGCCGTGGCTCGTGTACTCGTCGAGGCAGAGGTCGGCCATGACCACGAGGTCGTCACCGACGGCGTCGGCGACCGCACCCAACGCGACCTGAACCACCCCCGCGGGGTCGAACGCGCCGCTGCCGACGGCGTCTTTGGACGTCGGCACGCCGAAGAGGAGGAGCCCGCCGACCCCGGCCGCGCGTAGCGCCTTGGCCTCGTCGACGAGCGACGACAGGCTGTGCTGGACGTGCCCGGGCAACGAGGGGATCGGCCGCGGCGACAGCGCTCCCTCGGCCACGAACAGCGGCGCGACCAGATCCGCGGGCGACAGCGTGGTCTCGGCGACCAGTCGCCTTAGCGCCGGGGTGCGGCGCAGCCGACGGTGTCGTTCGGTCGGGAACACCCCGCCAGACTAGGGCCGGCCCGCGCCGGCCCGGCTAGCTGGCCTCGAGCGCCGCGAGCGTCGCCGCGAGTTCGTCACCCCAGGCGATGACGACCCGCGCGTGGTCGCGACGCACCGCGGCCGCGGTCGTCTCGCCGGGCACGACGATCCACGTCGCGCTGCTCACGTACGTGCGCGCGACCGACCACGCCGACGGCGCGGCGACCACCACCACGTCGGCGCGGGCGAGCACCCACGCCGTCCCGTCGTCGACGTCGAGCGCGACCGTGTCGTAGGCCGCGACGCGTACGACGTCGAGCCCGCGTGCGGTGAGTCGTGCGGGCAGCTCGTCGCGCGACTCGCGCGCGCCGACCATCAGCACGGGTCCGCGACTCACGCGGTCGACGAGCTCGAGCGCGCCCGCCCCCGACGCGGCGTCGACGCTCACCCCCTCGTCGGCGAGCATCGCCGCGGTCGCGGGGCCCACCGCGAAGACCGACGCGCCCTCCTCCAGCGCGGCCCTCGACGCCGCGACGTAACGTCGCGCCCGCGCGCTGGTCACGACGAGCGACGCGTACGGCGCCGCGACACCGATCTCGCGCGCGACCTCCTCGACGTCGCGGTAGTCGGTCGTGGTGAGGGGTGCCTCAACGACGTCGCCGGCACCACCAATCCACTCCACCAGGTCGCCGTTGAATCCCGCCTCGCGGGTCACGACAACGTTCACGCGCCACCCCAGCCCGCGAGCTGGCCACCACCGCCCGCGTCGCGCAGCGAGCGCGCGAGCGAACGGCCCACGTCCTCGGGGTCGGTGCCGCTCTCGACGCCACGCGCGCTCGTCGAGCCATCCACGGCGAGCATCACCGCGCGCAGCGTCACGCCGGACCCGGCGGCCACCGCGTGCGCGCCCGCCGGAATCGAGCAGCCCGCGCCGAGCTCGCGCAGGAACGCGCGCTCGGCCACGACGCAGCGGTGGGCGACCTCGTCGTCGAGGTGGCGCAACGTGTCGAGGGTCGCGGAGTCGCCGGCGCGCGCTTCGAGCGCGAGCGCGCCCTGCGCGACCTGGGGAACGAACCACTCCGGGTCGAGGCGCTCGGCCACGCGCGCGGTCTCGCCGAGGCGCTCCAGCGCGGCGACCGCGACGACCACGGCGTCGACACCGTCGCGCCCGGCGACGTCCAGGCGTCGGCCCATGTTGCCGCGAAGCCCCACGACGTTGAGGTCCGGGCGTCGCTCGAGGAGCAGCGCGCGTCGGCGCGGCGAGCCCGTGGCAACGGTCGCACCGGGGCCGAGGCCGGCGAGGGACCTCCCGACCAGAGCGTCGGCGGCGTCGCGGCGCTCGGGCACCGCGCACAGGTCGAGGCCGTCGAGGGTCGTCGCGGGCAGGTCCTTGGCGCTGTGCACCGCGACGTCGGCCTCCCCCGCGAGCACGGCGAGCTGAACCTCGACCGCGAAGAGCCCCTGACCGCCGATGTCGGCGAGCGACGTGTCGGGGTCGCGATCGCCGTGGGTGTCGACCTCGACGAGGCGCGACTCAACGCCGAGCGCGGCCAGGCGCTCGCGCACCACGTTGGCTTGGATCAGCGCGAGTGGCGAGCGCCGCGTCGCCAGACGCAGCGCGCTCACAGGTCGAACAGCGTGCGCGCCGCCTCCGAGAGGCGCTGGGCGCGCTCGGTGCCCGCGGCGTCGCGCAGGGCGACCGTCGGGCGATGAGCGACCTTGGCCACGACCGAGCGCACGACGTCGTCGAGCAGTCGGCGCGACGAGTCGTCGAGGCGGCTCAGCTCGCCCGCCCGGCGGGCGAACTCCTCGGCGACGTCCGCGTCGAGCCGAGCGCGCAGGTCCGTCACGATGCCGGCCGCGGCGCGAGCGCGTTGATCGTCGAGGTGGCGTGCGACGTCGTGCTCCACCACGTCGCGCGCGGCCTCGATCGCACCGTGGCGCTCGTCGAGCACGCGCTCGACGCGCTCGCGCAGGTCCGACAGGTCGCGCCGCGTGACCCCCGGAATCGCGTCGGCGTGGACGTCCACCGCCCGCGGCACGGCGAGGTCAACGACGAGCAGCGCCGTGGCGCGACCGTCGAGGTCGCTCGCGCTCACCACTGGGACTGGGGTCTCCACCGCGGTCACGAGCACCCGGGCCTCGCCAATCCGCCGGGCGAGCTGGTCGAGGCCCCCGGTGTCCACGCGCGCGTCGCCCAGGCTCGCGGCGAGGTCGCGCGCGCGCTCGGGCGAGCGATTGAGTACCACGACGCGCGCGACCGGCAGCTCGAGGAGTCCACGGGTCACCCCCGCGCCCAACTGACCCGCGCCCACGACCACGCAGGTCGCACCCGCGACGTCGGCGCCCAGGTCGTCGCGCGCGAGCTCGACCGCGGCGCGAGCGAAGCTCACGGTTCCCCGGCTCAGCGCGGTCGACGCGCGAGCCCGTCGTCCGCTGGCCAGCGCCGCGCGGAAGAGCTCGGTCAGCTCGCGACCCGCGGTGCCCTCCTCCACCGCCAGGTCGAGCGCGCGGCGCAGCTGTCCCAGGACCTCGTACTCGCCAGGCACCACCGAGCGCAGCCCGGCCGCGACGGCGAAAAGGTGCGCGGGCACGCCGCGGTCAAAGTGCACGCTCAGGTGCGCGGCGAGCTCCGCCGGGTCGACCCCGGTGGCCTCGGCGAGGACCGCGGTTACGTCGTCGAGCGCACCGTGGAAGCGGTCAACGACGGCGACGACCTCGGTGCGCAGGCAGGTCGACACGAGCACCGCCTGGTCGACGTTGGCTTGGGCCACGAGGATGCGCACGACCTTGGCCCACTCGTGCTCGGGCAGCGTCGCGCGCTCGAGCAGGTCGAGCGACGCGTGCTCGTGGTCGACTCCCACGCAGATCAGCGCCACGTCGATCCCGCCTCCGCGCCGAGCGAGCTGGCCACGCCCACCGAGTGCAGCACACCGCCGAGGGGCCCGGTCCCGTTGTTGAGGTGGTACATAAGGATCTGCAGCTCGATCGAGAAGTCGACGTAGTGGACCGCGACCCCGATGGGCACCGACAGCACCTGGGGCGCGAAGTTGAGCAGCGCGTGCACGCGAGCGGCGACGAGACGCTCGGCGGTCTCCTGCGCGGCGTCGGCCGGCACGCAGATCACCCCAACGGTCGCGGGGACGATCTCGTCGTCGAAGCCACGCACGACGTGTCCGGCGACCTCGGTGCCAACGACGCGCGGGTCGACGTCGTAGAGCGCGGCGAGCCGGGCCCCGCGGATCAGAAAGTTGGTGGAGTTGACCAGCGCGCGACCCAGGTTGCCGATCCCCACGACGACGACGTCGTGGCGGCGGTCGTGACCGAGGGCCTCACCGATGCGGTCGATGAGCACCGACACGTCGTAGCCGGCACCGCGCGTCCCCAGCGAGCCCAACCCCGCGAGGTCGCGACGCACGGTCGTCGCGGTCACGCCGGCCTGCGCGCCGATCTGGGCCGAGTCGATCCGAGTCTCGCCGCGCGCGCGCCAGCCCTCCACGATGCGCTGGTAGACGGGCAGGCGCGCGATGGTCGGCTCCGAGAGCCTCTTGGGGCGAAGTCGCGCGGTCGCCACGGGCTCAACCTAGCGGGGGCTCAACGGCCCAACTGTCGAGCGCGCTCGCTCGCCGCGGCGACCGCGTCGAGCAGCGCCGCACGCAGCGCGCGGCCCTCTAAGACGCGCAGCCCGGCCGCGGTCACCCCGCCCGGCGAGGTCACCTGCGCGCGCAGCTCCTCGGGCGACGCGCCGGTCGTCTCGAGCAACTGCGCCGACCCCGCGAGGGTGCCCACGACCAGGTCGCGCGCCACCGAGCGCGACAGCCCCTGGTGAACCCCGGCCTCAATGAGCGCCTCGACGACCATGAAGACGTAGGCGGGCATCGCCCCCGACAGACCGGTCACCGCGTCGAGGTGTCGCTCGCTCACGCGCACCACCGAGCCGACCGCGCCGAGGACCGACTCGGCCCACTCGAGGTCGGCGCTGGTCGCGTGGGCGCCACCGGCGATCGCGCTGACGCCGCGGCGCACCAGCACCGGGGTGTTGGGCATCGCGCGCACCACCGCGATCGGGCCCGCAGCGGCCTCGAGTCGAGCACTCGACAGCCCCGCGACGACCGAGAGCAGGCGCGTGACGCCGAGCGCGCCCAGGACGCGCGCGACCGACTCCGCGTGGTCGGGCTTGACGCACAGCACGGCCCCGGTGTTGGCGTCGACGTCGGCCGGGCCGAGCTCAGCGACGACCGCGACCCCCGGAAAACGTTCGACGAGTTCGTCGCGGGTCTCGCGGGTGTGCTGGACGAGCACCAACTCGCCGGGCTCGCACCACGCGGCGTCGAGCAGGCCCTCGGCGAGGGCGCCACCCAGTCGGCCGACGCCGACGATCGCGAGGCGGTAGGGCATCCCTCGACGCTACCTGGGGCGTCGGCGGCGATAGATCGACGCGAGTCCCAAGGACATTGCGGTGGGATAGATCTCGTCAACGTAGGTCAACGTCGCGCCGACGAGTTCGTCGAGGCGCGCGAGGTCAAGGTCGACACAGGGCACGCTCGCGACGAGGTAGACCCCATTTTCGGGGCCGATGGCCAGGTGCACCTCGCGAAGCTCCGCGTTGCGCACGAGCAGGTAGCGAAAGAGCTCCTCGCGGTTCTCCTCGGGGGCGGGCATGAGCTCAGTCTCGACGTGGATCGTGCGCTGGCGCAGGGAGAGCCAGAGCGTCACGTGGTCCTTCTCTTGCGCGCGCACGCGCAACAGCCAGTGGTAGTGACCGCGGTCGTCGGGCGCGTCGCGGTGGTCGACCTCGCCCACCTGTCCCCCGGCGCGCCACTGGTCGACCCACTCTCGCACCACGGCGTCGATCCGCGCGACCTCGTGCTCATCGCGCAACGGGGCGCGTTCGCTCAACAGCTGACCAACGCCGCCGCGCGCAGTTGAACCACCAGGTCGGCCAGGCTGGTCGCCGCGGCTCGCCACGTGTAGGTCCGGGCGAGCAGCGCCGCGCCGGTGCTCAGTTCGTCCGCGCGCGCCGGGCTGACGACCCACTCGACCGCGTCGGCCCACTCGCGAGGGTCGCGCGTTGTCAGGAGCACGCCGTTGTGACCCGGCACGACGAGGGTCGAGAGCCCGCCGACGTAGCTCGCGACGACCGGGGTGCCGCACGCGGAGGACTCGAGCGCGACGAGGCCGAAGCTCTCGGCACGGCTCGGCACCAGCGTCACGTCCGCGGCGCGCATCCAGCTCGACAGCAGCTGGTGGGCCTGGGGCGCGACGAAGGACACTCGGTCGATGACCCCGGCGGACTCGACGCGTCGGTGCAGGCGGGCGAGGGTGGCCCGACCGTCGGGACCCGACGGCCCGCCGACGATGACCAGGCGCGCGGGGCGACCGCGCCCCACGAGCTCGATGAGGGTCTCTAGGGCGAGGTCGACCCCCTTGAGCTCTTGGAGGCGACCGACGTAGAGGAGCGAGGTCGCCTCGGGGTCGAGGCCCAGCGCGCGTCGCGCCTGGGGCCGAAATCCCGGGGAGAAGAAGGCGTGCTCCACCCCGAGGGGCACGACGTGTACGCGCGCGGGGTCGGCGTGGTACAGGCGCACGAACTGCTCGGCCTCCACGTCGCAGCTGGCCAACACCGCGTCGGCGCACGCGAAGATCGCCGCCTCCTGGTGCGCGCGGTCCTCGGACGCGACGTCGTAGGTCTCGGCCTTGACGCGCTCGAGGGTGTGGAAGGTCATCACGAGGGGCACGTTGAGGTCGTGCTTGAGGCGGTGACCGGCGAGCCCACTCAGCCAGTAGTTGGCGTGAATCGCGTCGGGTCGACCGCGCCGCTCCAGGTCCTCGGCGACCGCGTCGGTGAAGTCGGGCACGAAGCGTTCGAACTCCCCGCGCTCGAGCGGCGCCACGGGACCGGCGACGACGTGGTGGACCCGAAAACCGGGCTCGACCACGACGACCGACGCGAGGCCCGGCGCGTCGCGCCGGGTGTAGACGTCGACCTCGTGGCCGAGGCGCGCCAGCGACGCTGAGAGCTCGCGAACGTAGACGTTCATCCCCCCGCCGTCGCCGGTGCCCGGCTGGGCGAGGGGCGACGTGTGGTACGAGAGCACGGCGAGTCGGGCCACGGGCGAAAGCCTACTGGCGAGGTCAGGATTCGCGGCGGGCCGGGGCTCGTCGGCGCTCGCCCACGACCAGCCAGGCCACGTCGCGCGCGGGTACTCGGCCGAAATCTCGGCTGTCGGTCGACGACACGGGGTTGTCCCCGCGCAGCTCCAGGGACGAGCCGACGCGCTCGACGCAGCGCTTGAGCAGCCACCGAGCCGGGTCGCGTGGGTCGCGCACCACGACGACGTCGCCCACGCGCACGCGGCGCCAGCGACGCACCGCGGTGAGCCGCTCGCCGGGCGATAAGGTCGGCGTCATCGACGACCCCTCGACCTGGAGTCGGCGCACGAGGTGCTCGATCACGGCCACGGCTGGAGAGTACTTTCGCTCGCTACGCTGCGGAGTGCGCGGCCCGAGCCGCCACAACGAAAGGTGTGCCCATGACACTGCTCTCGCGCCTCAACGACCGACTCGACGCCACGACGACGCCTCTCGTCGTCGCCGCGCACTGCGACCTGCCCTGTGGCGTCTACGACCCCGCCCAGGCGCGCATCGAGGCCCAGTCGGTCAAGGCCTGCATGGAGAAGTACAACGCGTCCACCGACGCCGACTTTAAGGTCCGCGCGACACTTATCAAGGAGGAGCGCGCCGACCTGGTCAAGCACCACCTGTGGGTGCTATGGACCGACTACTTCAAGGTCGACCACCTCAAGGCCTTCCCCAACCTGCACGACCTCTTCTGGATGGCCACCAAGAGCGCGGGCGAGGCGAAGAAGACCAACGACGTCGTGGTGGCCGACCGCCTGCTCAGCGAGGTCGACTCGATCGCCGAGATCTTCTGGGCGACCAAGAAGTAGGTCAGCCGAGCTCGGGGTGGGCCGGGCAGTGGGCGAGCGTCGCGTCGAGCGCGAGCGCGGCGTCGTCGATGGGCGCGCCACACACCTGACAGGTCCGGTAGCTCCCTTGGCGAAGGCGCTCTAAGGCTCGGTCGACCCGGTCGAGCGTCGTCGAGATCGCCACGACGCTCTCGTTCTCGCGGCTCTCCACGTGGTCGACACTAGGCCGCCACGCCCCGCCCGCCGCCCCGCGACCGCCCCGTCGACGCAGTCAGGGTCTGAGAGTTCGCCCCGGTTGCGACCCTTTTGGGGCCCCTTCACGCGGATCGCGAGTGCCCCTCGACAACGGCGTCTCGGGGGGGCATCCTGGTACCAGTGC
>JBOGFU010000185.1:0-1937 GCA_050743545.1 Acidimicrobiales bacterium
GCGCTTACCCAGACGGTGATGGCGTTCTCCGCTCGCGTGACCGTCGACGCCGCGCGCCGCGAGACCGAGCGCACCGAAGCCGGCCCGCCGACCTGCTTCATCCTGATCGTGCCGCTCTTTCACGTCACCGGGTGCATACCGGTGATGCTCTCGTGCTTCGCGTGGCGATTCCGGCTCGTGATGATGCACCGCTGGGAGCCCGAGCGCGCGCTCGAGCTCATCGAGCGCCACCGCGTCACCGCGTTCGTCGGGGTGCCGACCCAGTCGTGGGACCTGCTCGAGTGCCCGGCGTTTTCGCGCTTCGACACTAGCTCGCTGGCGTCGGTGGGCGGCGGGGGCGCGCCCGCGCCGCCCGCGCTGGTCGAGCGCGTCGAACACAGCTTTTCGCGGGGTCGGCCCAACCTGGGCTACGGGATGACCGAGACCAACGCCTACGGCCCCGGCAACTTCGGCGACGACTACGTGTCGCACCCCACCTCGACCGGTCGGGTGCCGACGATCGTGATGGACGTGGCCATCCGCGACGACGAGGGTCGCGACGTCGAGCCCGGCGCCACGGGGGAGATCTGGCTCAAGACCCCGACGATGATCCGTGGCTACTGGGGTCGCCCCGAGGACACCGCGGCGTCGCTGCGCGACGGCTGGCTGCGCACCGGGGACCTCGGCCGGATAGACGCCGAGGGCTTCCTCTACGTCGAGGACCGCCTCAAGGACATGATCCTGCGCGCGGGCGAGAACGTCTACTCGGCCGAGGTCGAGGCCGCGATCTACGAGCACCCCGCGGTCTTTGAGGCCGCGGTCTTCGGCCTGCCCGACGAGCGCCTCGGCGAGGTCGTCGCCTGCGCGGTGATGCTGCGCGCCGACGCCCACCTCGACGAGTCCGACCTGCACGCGTTCCTCGCCGAGCGCCTCGCCGCCTACATGATCCCGTCGCGGGTCGCCTTCACCGACGACGCGCTGCCGCGCAACGCCGCGGGCAAGTTCCTCAAGCGCGAGATGCCCGCGCGCTACTTCCCCTGAGCCGCGGCGATCGCCGCGCGCGCGTAGCCCGCGACGTTGAGCGACGCGAGGGCGTCGAGCCCGTACCACGTCGCGCGATCGGTCGTGCCCTCGACCTCGTCGATGAGGCGCCCACCGGATGACTCGACCGTGTAACAGATGCGCATGGCGTGGATCTGGTCACCGTTGTCGCGTCGGCGCAGGTCGCTCGTGACGAGGAGCAGTCGTGGCGAGTGGACCGCGAGCCCGGTCTCCTCCCCGAACTCGCGCAGCACCGCGGACTCGGGAGTCTCGCCGAAGTTGATCCCGCCGCCGGGCAGCCACCACAGCGGGGGGTCGTGTCGCGGGTTGCTCGAGCGCACGAGCAGCACCTGCCCGGCCTCCACCAGGACCCCGTAGGCGCGCACGCTCGACGACCGTTTCACGACCCGACCCCCGAGCGGCCCCGCGCGTACGAGTCGCGACAGCCCGCGCCACAGAAGTGCCACGTCACCCCGTCGTCGTCGGTCCACGCGAGCTCGGGGTTACCCCCCGCGCTCATTCCGCACACCGGGTCGATCGCCGCGGGTGCGGCGCTGGTCGGCGCCGCGCCCTCGAAGCGCTCGGCGCAGCGCGGCGAGCAGAAGTAGTGGGTCACGCCCTCGCGCGTCACGGTCGCCGCGGGCGCCGCGCGGTCGACCGCCATGCCACAGACCGGGTCGACCGAGGTGTCGGCGTCGCGCCGCGCGCCCACCGCGACCGCGCCGAGCACCACCAGCGCCACGGCGTTGAGCACGAGGGTCGCGCCGAGGGGGAACTCGCCGCGCAGCGCCGCGGTGCGGTGGGTTGACGGGACCCAGCCGGCCGATCGGAAGATCACCTCGACGGCGAGCCCGCCCAGGCTCATCACCGCCCACAGGACGAGGAAGAGCCGCGTCGCCACGCGCGCGCCGTAGAAG
>JBOGFU010000186.1:0-2247 GCA_050743545.1 Acidimicrobiales bacterium
GGCCTGGCCTGGAGCGTCACCCAGCTGGGCGCGCGGTGCGAGTACCGCTTCATCTCGCCCGCGCCGCGCAGCGGTGGAGAGTCCGCGGCCAGCGCCGACCCGGCGCTCGAGGACTACCTGCACCTGCACGCGCTCAACCGCGGTGTGCTGCTCACGCCCTTTCACAACATGGCGCTGATGTCTCCCGCGACGAGCGCCGACCAGGTCGACCGACACACGTCGGTCTTCGCCGAGGCAGTCGCGTCGCTCGTCGCCTAGGGGCGTCGTCGCGCCCCCCGTAGGATTGGCGCGTGCCCGGGTTCGTCGACGCCGCCCAACTGCACGCCAAGGGGGGCGACGGCGGCGCGGGCTGCGTCAGCTTCCGACGAGAGGCCCACGTCGCCAAGGGCGGCCCCGACGGGGGCGACGGCGGCGACGGGGGCGACGTCTGGCTGGTCGCGGACGCCAACGTCGCGTCGCTGCTCGGCTTTAGGGACCAGCCCTTTCGGCGAGGGGGCGACGGCCGACACGGCACGTCAAAGCGCCAGCACGGCGCGCGCGGGGCCGACGTCGTAGTGACCGTGCCCGTGGGCACGGTCGTGCACGCGAGCGACGGCGGCGTGCTGGTCGACCTCGCGGGCCCCGGCGACCGCTGGCGCTGCGCCGAGGGCGGCGCGGGCGGCGCGGGCAACGCGCGCTTCCTCTCCAACAAGCGCCGCGCGCCCGCCTTCGCCGAGCAGGGAGAGTCGGGCGAGGAGTGCTGGTACGACCTCGAGCTCAAGCTCCTCGCCGACGTCGCGCTCATCGGCTTTCCCAACGTGGGCAAGTCGACCCTGATCTCGACGGTCTCGGCGGCCAAGCCGAAGATCGCCGACTATCCCTTCACCACGCTCGTCCCGCACTTAGGGGTCGTGCGGGTCGGCCAGCGCCCCGGGCGACCGGGCGACGCGACCGAGTTCGTGGTCGCCGACGTCCCCGGGCTCATCGAGGGCGCCGCCGAGGGCCGGGGCCTCGGCCACGAGTTCCTGCGCCACGTCGAGCGCGCGCGCGTGCTGTGCGTCCTGGTGGACCTCTCCGAGCTCGCGCCACCCCCCGAGCGTCAGCTCGCGGTGCTGATCGCCGAGATGGGCGCGCACCGCGCCGAGCTCCTCGAGCGCCCGCGCGTCGTCGTGGGGTCCAAGGGCGACGTTGCCGCGCACGACTTTGACGGCCCGGTGATCTCCGCGGTGACCGGCGAGGGCGTCGACGACCTCGTATCCGAGTGGGCGACCCTCGTCGCCGCGGCGCGACGCGCGGAGGCCGACGCCGCGACCGAGGGGCGCGTGGTCGTCCACCGCCCCGTCGGCGAAGAGGTGCGCGTGCGTCGCTCGGGCGAGGGCGGCTGGGTCGTCGAGGGCCGACCGGCGCTTCGCGCGGTGCGCCTCAACGACCTCACCGACGACGACGCGATGGCCGAGGTCGTCGCGCGCCTGCGCGCGCTGGGGGTCGACCGGCTGCTCACGCGCGCCGGGGTCGTCGACGGCGACGTCGTCAACGTGGGTGAGGTCGCCTTCGAGTGGTGGCGCGACGGCGCGGTCGGCGGCCTCGAGGGCCCGCACCGCGTCACCAAGCGCGAGCGCCTCGCGCGCCACGGACGCCTCGACGGGGTCGACGGTGGCGACGCGTAGCGCGGTCGTCAAGGTCGGCACGACCTCGGTCACCGACGCCGCGGGCGGCGTCGACCAGGCGGTGCTGGTGGCGCTCGCGCGCGACGTCGCGGCGCTGCGCGCCGAGGGCTGGTCGCTCGTCGTCGTGACCTCGGGCGCGATCACCGCGGGGTGGGCCGAGGTCGGGCGCGGGCGGGCTCGCCCGAGCGACGCGGGGACCCTCCAGGCGGTCTCCGCGGTGGGCCAGCCCCTGCTCATGCACGCCTGGCGCGACGCGTTCGCCGAGGCGGGGCTCTTCGTCGGCCAGGTGCTGCTCGCGCCCCTCGACTTCTCGCACCGTGGCCAGTACCTGCACGCGCGCGACACCCTGGGCTCGCTCGACGCGCTGGGCGTCGTCGCGGTGGTCAACGAGAACGACGCGGTCGCCGACGAGGAGATCCGCTTCGGCGACAACGACCGCCTCGCCGCGCTGGTGGCCAACCTCATCGGCGCGAGCCACCTCGTGCTGCTCACCGACACCGACGGCCTGCTCACCGCGGACCCCCGGCTCGACGCGTCGGCGACGCTCATCGAGGAGGTCACCGCGTTCGACGCCGAGCTCCTCGACCTCGCGGGCGCGAGT
>JBOGFU010000187.1:0-9035 GCA_050743545.1 Acidimicrobiales bacterium
GCGCAGGTAGATGGGGCGACGAAGGTCGAGGTCGCGGATGATCGCCGCGGGGCGCAGGTCGAAGATCGCGTCGATTGCCTTGGCGATCGTCGCGCGGTCGACGCGCTCGGTCCCGAAGGTCTCGACGAGCACCGAGACTGGGCGCGCGACGCCGATCGCGTACGCGACCTGGACCTCGCAGCGGGTCGCCGCGCCCGCGGCGACGACGTGCTTGGCCACCCAGCGCGCGGCGTAGGCCGCGGACCGGTCGACCTTGGACGGGTCCTTGCCGGAGAAGGCGCCGCCGCCGTGGCGCGCCATGCCGCCGTAGGTGTCCACGATGATCTTGCGCCCGGTCAGCCCGGCGTCGGCGTGGGGCCCGCCAAGCACGAACTTGCCCGACGGGTTGACGAAGACGTTCATCGAGCTGGTGTCGAGGTCGCTCGGCAGGATCGGACGAATGACGTGTTCGAGGACGTCGCCGTGAATCGTGCTCCAGTCGACGCCCTCGTTGTGCTGGGTCGAGACCAGCACGGTGTCGACGGCGACCGGGCGCCCGGCCTCGTAGACCACGGTGACCTGGGTCTTGCCGTCGGGCTGGAGGTACGGCACCTGACCCGAGCGACGAACCTGAGCCAGTCGCATCGACAGCCGGTGGGCCAGCCAGATCGGCATCGGCAGCAGGTCGAGGTTGTCCGAACAGGCGTAGCCGAACATCATTCCCTGGTCGCCCGCGCCCAGGGAGTTGAGCGCGTCCTCGCCGCCCGAGCCGGTCCGGTGCTCGAGCGCGGTGTCGACTCCCCCGGCGATATCGGGGCTCTGCTTGTCGAGCGAGACGAGCACGGCGCAGGTGCGACCGTCGAGGCCCTTGGTGGTGTCGTCGTAGCCGATGTCGAGGATCGCGCGGCGCGCGACTTGAGTGATGTCGACGACCGCGGTGGTTGTGATCTCTCCCGCGACCACGCACAAACCGGTGGTGAGCAGGGTCTCGCAGGCGACCCGTGCCATCGGGTCCTGGGCGATGATGGCGTCGAGGACGCTGTCGGACACCTGATCGGCGATCTTGTCGGGGTGGCCCTCGGTGACCGACTCCGAGGTGAACAGCGTGCGGTCCGTCATCCCTCTCCTCGGGCCCAGATTGACGCCACCCTAGCCAAGATCACCGTGGCGACCGCCTCTTTCGACCGGCGCGAGACCGTGACCGCGGTGACGTCGGGCTCGAGGATCGACACCTCGTTGGTCTCGTGCGCGAAGCCCACCCCGGGCGCCGACACGTCGTTGACGACGAGCAGGTCCACACCCTTTCTTGCGAGCTTCTCGGCGCCGTGGCGTGCGACGTCGGTGGTCTCGGCGGCGAAGGCGACGATGACCTGACCCGGCTGGCGGCGCGCGACCAGTTCGGCGACCACGTCGGTCGTCGCGGCGAGCTCGAGGTGTGGAAGACCCTGGTCGCGCTTGAGCTTGGTCGTTGCCGCGACGACGGTGAAGTCGCTGACCGCGGCGGCCATGATGACGACGTCCGCGTCGCTCGACCTCTCCAGCGTCGCCGCGGCGAGCTCGGCGGCGGTGTCGACGCGCACGACCTCGACCTTGGACGCCACGTCCATCGCGGGGTCCAGCTCTGACGCCGTGACCAAGGTGACGTCCGCCCCCCAGCGCGCGGCCACCGTCGCGAGCGCGGTGCCCTGGCGACCCGACGAGCGATTGGTGATGACGCGCACGGGGTCGATCGGTTCCCTCGTTCCGCCGGCGGTGACGAGCACGCGCCGACCACTCAACTCCCCGACGCGGCCGGCGAGCAGGGCACCGACCACCGCCGCTATCTCCTCGGGCTCGGCCATGCGACCCGCGCCGACGTCGCCGCCGGCGAGTCGTCCCTCGGCCGGGCCGAGGAAGAGGACGCCGCGGCGTCGCAGCGTCGCCACGTTCTCCTGCACCGACGGGTGCTCCCACATCTCGGTGTGCATCGCCGGGCAGATCAGCACGGGGGCGCGTGTGGCGAGCAGCGTCGCGCTCAGCAGGTCGTCGGCGAGGCCCCGCGCGTAGCGCGCGATGAGGTGGGCGGTCGCCGGCGCGACGACGACGAGGTCACAGCGCCGGCCCAACGCGGTGTGCGGAATCGGCGTCGACGGGTCGGCGAAGAGCGAGACCCGCGCGGGCTCGCTCCCCAGCGCGGAGAAGGTCAGCGCGCCCACGAAGCGCGTGGCGTCGGGGGTCAGGACGGGCGCGACGTGGTAGCCCGCGTCGACCAGGCGACGGGCCAGGTCGACGGACTTGTAGGCGGCGACGCCGCCGGCGACGCCTAGGACGAGAAAGGGGGCCGGACGATCAGACGTCGCGGAGGGCATCGGTGAAGGCGTCGAGGTCGTTCTCGGCGTCCTGGGCCGCCTGGGCCTCCGCCGCCGCGCGCTCGGCCTCGAGCTCCTCGGCGGTCGGCCGGTGGAACTGGAGCTTGCCCTCGTGCAGCTCCTCGAGGGCGAGCGACAGAGACTTGTTGGACAGGCTCGTCACCTGCGGCGGAATGAGCGCGCCGTGGCCCGAGCCCAGGCCGTTGTAGTACTCGTTGATCTCACGGGCGCGGATCGCCGACACCGCCACCAGCGTGAACTTGGAGTCGCCGACCTTGCCGAGCAGGTCCTCAATGGGCGGGTCGACGAGCGTGGGGCGTTCGGCCATGGTGGTCAGTCCTTCGTGGGGGCGCCGCGGCGGCGCCGGAGCCCCTCCAGTATAGAGAGGATCTCGCCGGTGGCTCGCCCCGCGTCGTCGTTGACCACCACGGACGTCGCGAGGCGCCGCCCGCTCGCGACCTCGTCGGGCGTGCTCGCCAGGCGCCGTCGCACGTGGTCGTCGGAGTCGCCGCGCGCTCGGAGGCGCTCTTCGAGGTCCTGGGTCGACGGCGGCATGACGAGGATCACCACCGCGTCGGGGTGGTGCTGGCGAACTTGGGCGGCGCCCTGCACGTCGATCTCGAGGAGCACGTCGTGGTCGCCCGCGCCACTCGGGCGCGGCGTGCCGTAGAGCTCGCCGCCGAACTGCGCCCATTCGAGAAAGCGATCCTCGTCAATCGCGCGCTCGAACGTGGCGCGGTCGACGAACACGTACTCGGACCCGTCCTCGGTGGCGCGACGAGGGCGCGTCGTCCAACTGCGGCTCAGCCAGAGCCGAGCGTCCGCGTCGACGAGCCCGCGCGCGAGCGTGCCCTTGCCGACCCCGCCGGGGCCGATGAGGACGACGATCAGGGGGTCAGCGGACAAGGGCTCGAAAGAGCTCCGCGCGCTGCTTGGGCCCGAGGCCTCGGATGCGGCGCGTCTTGGCGATCGACGCGCGCTCCATAATCCTCGCGGCCTTGACCTCGCCAATCGCGGGCAACGCGCTGATCAGGTCGTAGGCGCGCATCTGGGCAACGCACTCCTCGCGCTCGGCGAGTTCAAAGAGCTGGGCCAGGCTCAACTCGCCGGACTTGACCAGTCGCTTGACCTCGGCGCGGCGCCGCCGGTTGGCCACCGCCAGTCGAGAGGCCTCAACGCGCTGCTGCTGAGACAGGGAGGGAGGCGTCGGTCCCACGTAGCCACAGTACCCGTCGGCGCCGCCCGGCGTTCAGCCTCGGGCACTCACCAGGTCGTCACGCCAACGCCGCGCGGCGTCGCGCAACGCGCGTCGGTCGGGGCCCGACTCCGCGATGGACCGCGACACGCTCGCCAGGACCGAATTTGGCGCGCACTGCGACGTGACGCGCGCGACGTCCGCGGGCGAGGCCCCCTGGACGCCCAGCCCGGGGACCAGGCACGGGCCGCCCAAGCGGGCGAGCTCGAACGTCTGCGTGCCGCGCGTCGCCCCGTAGACGACCCCGACCGCGCCGCGGCCGTCGTCGCGGTCGTTGAGCGCGGCGACCTCGTCGAGCACCCACTCCTCGACCGTGCGCGCGTCGCCGCGCCGCGCCACCTGCACCTCGCGCCCCTCGACGTTGGACGTCGCCGCGAGGACGAGCACGCCGCGCGACGTTGCGCGAGCTCGCGCGACGAAGGGGTGTAGCACCCCCACCCCCAAATACGCCGACACGGTCACCGCGTCCGCGACGAGCGGCGACGCGTCATCGAGCCACGCCGAGGCGTAGCCCTCGTTGGTGCTGGTGATGTCGGCGCGCTTGGCGTCGGCAATCACGAGGAGCCCCGCGTCCGCGGCGTCGGCCATGACCCGCTCGAGGACCGCGAAGCCCCGCGATCCGAATCGCTCGAAGAAGGCGACCTGGAGCTTGACCGCGGCCGCGGCGTCGGCCGCGGCGTCGACGAGCCCGAGGGCCACGAACTCCGCGCCCTCGGCGTCGTCATCGCGGCCCCACCCCCGCAGCGCGTCCGCGCTCGGGTCGACCCCCACGCACAGCGGTCCGACCGACTCCACCCGCTCGCGCACACGCGCGCCGAACTCGTTAGCCATGGGCCGACCCGCGAACCTCGTCGAGGGACGCCACGCCGTGGCGTCGCATCCACCGAGCCACCCCACGCTGGACCCGCCACGGCGCGCGCGGGTCGGCGAAGGTCGCGGTTCCGACCTCGACCGCGTGGGCACCGGCCATGACCATGGCCACGGCGTCCTCGCCCGACGCCACGCCCCCGACGCCCACGATGGGCGCGTCGAGCGCCGCCCGACAGTCAAAGATCGCGCGCAGCGCCACCGGCAAGAGCCCCGCGCCGCTCACCCCGCCGACACCCGCGCCCAGAGCGGGTCGTCGCGCGTCGACGTCAATCGCCATGCCGAGCAGGGTGTTGGTGAGCACGAGCGCGGACGCCCCCGCGGCGAGGGCCGCCGCGGCGACCTCCACGAGGTCCGGGGTGTTCGGGCTGAGCTTCACCCACAGGGGGCGGTCCGCGCAGAGGCTCGCCGCGACAACCTCGGCGGTCGCGCGCGGCGAATGGGCGAAGACCCGCGAGCGATCGTCGAGGTTGGGACAGCTCGCGTTGACCTCGACCGCGGCGACGGGGGCGCCACGCATCGACTCCGCGGCGTGGGCGAACTCCTCGACCGTGCGCCCCCAGATCGACGCGACGACCGTCGCGCCCCGCGCGATCAGTCGCGGCAACCCCTCGGCGCGCCAGGCGTCCACGCCCGGGCCGGCGAGGCCCACCGAGTTGACCATGTCGGCCCCCATCGCGGTGACGCGCGGCGCGGGGTTGCCGGGCCACGCGAACGCCGCGAGCGACTTGACGACCACCGCGCCGAGTGCGCCGAGGTCGCCGTAGTCGGCGAGCTCGTCCGCGTAGCCCGACGTGCCCGACGCGGTCAGCACGACCGACGAGAGCGCGACGTCGCCAACGCGCGTGGTCAGGTCGACGTTCACGCGTGCAGCTCTTGGAGGGTGCGCACCCGCCAGCCGTGACGGCGAGTGTCCTCGATGCCCTTGGCCGCGGCGAAGCCCGCGGCGAGCGTCGTGACGCACGCGACCCCGTTGGCGACGCACGCCGTGCGAATGAGCGCGCCGTCGCGGCGCGCCCCCCCACCCGAGGGCGTGTTGACCACGAGCTGGACGTCACCCGACGCGATGAGCGCCACCGCGTCGACGCCGACCTCGCCGACTTTGGCCACGACGTCGGCGTCGAACCCGGCGCCGCGCAACAGCGCGGCGGTGCCCTCGGTCGCGGCGAACTGGAAGCCCAGCCGCTCGAGCTGCGCCGCGAGCTCGAGCCCGGCCGCCTTGTCTCGGTCGGCGAGGGAGAAGAAGACTCGACCGGAATCGGGGAGACGCGACCCCGCGGCTAGTTGCGCCTTGGCGAAGGCGATGCCGAAGCTCTCGCCCATCCCCATCACCTCGCCCGTCGAGCGCATCTCGGGGCCGAGCACCGTGTCCACCCCCGGAAAGCGGTTGAAGGGCAGCACCGCCTCCTTCACGCTCACGTACGCCGGCCGAGGCGTGTGAGCCGGGACCACGCCCGCGCGCCGCAGGTCATCGAGCGTCTCGCCGAGCATGACCCGCGTGGCCACTCGGGCCAACGCCACGCCGGTCGCCTTGGCGACGAAGGGCACCGTGCGGCTCGCCCGGGGGTTCGCCTCGAGGACGTAGACGTCGCCGCCCTTGAGCGCGAACTGAACGTTGATCGGCCCGACCACGCCCAGGGCGTTGGCGATCACGCGCGTCTGGTCGTGGAGCTCGAGAACCGTCGCGTCGTCGAGCGATGGCGCGGGCAGCGCGCACGCCGAGTCACCCGAGTGGACCCCGGCCTCTTCGACGTGCTCCATGACCCCGGCGACGAAGACCTCGCCCGCCGCGTCACGCACGGCGTCGACGTCGACCTCGATCGCGGACTCCAAGAAGCTGTCGAGGAGAATCGGGCCCCGGGCCGCGGCCTCTCCCTCGCGAGCCAGCGCGCCGTGGGCGCGCGTCAGGTTGTCCATCGCGCGCTCGAGCGCGTCGTCGTCGTAGACGATCTCCATCGCCCGGCCGCCGAGCACGTAGCTCGGACGTACGAGCACGGGGTAGCCGATACCGGCCACGACGCGACGCGCGTCGGCGAGCGTGAACGCGACTCCCCCCGGGGGTTGGCGCAGACCGAGTCGCTCGCAGATCGACGACCACTGCTCGCGGTCCTCCGCGGCGTCGATCGACGCCACCGGGGTGCCCAGCACGAGCCCGGGGTCCAGCGAGTGGGCGAGCTTGAGCGGGGTCTGGCCCCCCAGCGACACGATGACCCCGCGCACGCGGGCGCCCGACACGCACGCCGCGCGCTCGGCGTCGATTACCGCGGCGACGTCTTCAGGGGTGAGGGGCTCGAAGTAGAGGCGATCCGACGTCGAGTAGTCGGTCGACACGGTCTCGGGGTTGCAGTTGACCATGACCGAGTCGATTCCCATCTCGCGTAGCGCGAGCGACGCGTGAACGCACGCGTAGTCGAACTCGATGCCCTGGCCGATTCGGTTCGGGCCCGAGCCGAGGATGATCACGCGGTCCCGGGTGGCCGCCGCGACCTCGCTCTCGTCTTCGAAGGTGCTGTAGTGATACGGCGTCGCCGCGGCGAACTCCGCGGCGCACGTGTCCACCGTCTTGAAGGTCGTGACCACCCCAGCCGCGGCGCGAGCCGCCGTGGCGCTCGCGGGGTCGACCCCGGCGAGGCGAGCAAGCTGGCCGTCGGAGAACCCGAGTCGCTTGAGCCGACGCCACTCGCGCGTCGTCCACTGCGTGGGGTCGCCCCCCGACGCGACGGCGAGCTCGGCGTCGACGACCTCGCGCATCTGGTCGAGGAACCACGGGTCGATCCCCGTCGTCGCGGCGAGGTCCTGGGTGGGTGCCCCACGCACGAGCGCCTCGTGGAGGGCGACCAGGCGCTCGGGGGTGGCCTCCGCGCACCGCTCCTCGAGCTCGGCGGGCGAGAGCCCCGCGAATTCGCGGTCGTGGCCCATCGCGAAGCCGTCGCGCCCCTGCTCGAGCGACCGCACCGCCTTCTGCAATGACTCGGCGAAGGTACGCCCGATGGCCATGACCTCGCCCACCGACTGCATGCGGGTGCCCAGGCGCGGGGTCGACCCGGGCAGCTTCTCAAAGGCCCAGCGCGGGATCTTCGTCACGACGTAGTCGATCACCGGCTCGAAGCTCGCGGGGGTGACCCCCGTGATGTCGTTGCGAATCTCGGCGAGGGTGTAACCCACGGCGAGGCGCGCCGCGATCTTGGCGATGGGGAACCCGGTGGCCTTGGACGCGAGCGCGCTCGAGCGGCTCACCCTCGGATTCATCTCGATGACCAATCGCTCACCCGTGGCCGGGTTCACCGCGAACTGGACGTTGGAGCCGCCCGTTTCGACCCCGACGCGCCGCAGCACGGTGAACGCGTCGTCGCGCATCGCTTGGAACTCCACGTCCGACAGGGTCTGCGCCGGCGCCACGGTGATCGAGTCGCCGGTGTGCACGCCCATTGGGTCGACGTTCTCAATCGAGCACACGACCACGCAGTTGTCGTCACGGTCGCGCATGACCTCGAGCTCGAACTCCTTCCACCCGGCGACCGAGCGTTCGACCAGCACCTCGCCGATGGGCGACGCGGCCAGGCCCTCCGCGGCGAGGCGCGTGAGCTCTGCGCGGTCGTCGGCGAGCCCGGTGCCCGCGCCGCCCAGGATGAAGCTCGGCCGGATCATCACCGGGTAGCCGATTCGCGCGGCGACTCCGACCGCGCCGTCGAGGTCGCGCGCGAACCCCGACTCGGGGGTCGCCAGTCCGACGCTCGTCATCGCCTCTTTGAAGAGCTCGCGGCTCTCGGCGGTCTCGATCGCCTCGGGCCGCGCGCCGATGACCTCCACGCCGAGTCGCGCGGTCTCGCCCCGGCGCACCAGCTCCATGGTGAGGTTGAGGGCGGTCTGGCCACCGAGGGTCGGCAGGAGCGAGTCGGGCCGCTCGCGCTCGAGGATGTCGATCAGAACGTCGACGTCGAGGGGCTCGACGTAGGTCGCGTCGGCGGTCGCGGGGTCGGTCATGATCGTCGCGGGGTTGGAGTTGACGAGCACGACGCGATAGCCCTCCTCGCGCAGCACCTGACAGGCCTGGGTTCCGGAGTAGTCGAACTCGCAGGCTTGGCCGATCACGATCGGCCCCGAGCCGATGACCATGATCGAGCGCAGGTCCTCGCGGCGCGGCACTAGCGCTCCCCCCACGCGCCGGTGCGAATCAGCTCGGCGAACCTCGCGAAGAGGTAGCGCGCGTCGTGGGGCCCGGGGCCCGCCTCGGGGTGGTACTGAACGGAGAAGCACCGCTCGTTCGGGGCGGCGAGGCCCTCGACGACGCCGTCGTTGAGGTTGACGTGGCTCACCACCGCGCGCGCCAGGGAGTCGGGCGCGACCGCGTAGTTGTGGTTCTGGGCGGTTATCTCGACGCGGCCCGTGGCGAGGTCTTGGACCGGGTGGTTGCCACCGTGGTGGCCAAAGGGCAGCTTGAACGTCGTCGCCCCGAGCGCGGTCGCGAGGAGCTGGTGGCCCAGACAGATGCCAAAGATCGGAACCTCGCCGACGAGCGCGGCGATGGTCGCGACCTGCGCGGCGAGCGCCGCCGGGTCGCCGGGGCCGTTGGAGAGGAAGAGGCC
>JBOGFU010000188.1:0-6805 GCA_050743545.1 Acidimicrobiales bacterium
CCGCAGCGCCTCGACGTCGACGTCGGCGCGCGAGGGATCCCAGCGCACGCGACCCACACCCGTCGGCGCGCCGGGTCGAACGAAGGTCACCACGTGGTCGCCGCGCGCGCCGAGGGCTCGCGCCAGCGCGGAGCCGATGAGTCCCGAGGCGCCGGTCAGTCCGACGCGCACGTGTCGTCCCAGCGTCGCTCGATGACGTGGGCGAGCGCGCCGGGCGATCCCAGGTGCGCGCCGTGGCCGGCGTGGGCGACCTCCAGCGTGGTGAGCGAGGGGTATCGCTCACCGAGGCGCACGGAGAGGTCGCGATAGTACGGGCCCAGGTGTCCGTCGCCGTAAGCGAGCGCGGCGGGGGTCGCCAGGTCGCCGAGGTCGAAGGGTGCGGGTCCGCTCACGACGGCGAGGTCGGCGAGCAGCGCGGGGCCGTCGGCGCGACGCGACTCGCGTTCGGCCTCGCTGAGTCGGCCCCACGCGGCGTCGCCCATGATTCGTCGAAAGAACTGCTCGGCCTCGGCGGCGGGGTCGTCGCCCGGCGCCGGTCGCCCGCTGCGACGCACGAGCACCCACGGCAGCGGGGTCTCGAAGTTGACCACGAGCGAGGCGAGGTCGGGGTGTCGAATCGCCGAGGCGAAGGTCACGAGTCCCCCAAAGCTGTGTCCGAAGAGGATGACGGGGCGTGGGCGCTCGCGCCGAGCCAGCGCTACGAGGTCGGCGACGTGCCCGTCGAAGGAGATGGGCGTGAGGCCGCGCGAGCGCTGGTAGCCGCGTCGGTCGTAGGCGACGACGTCGAAGCGATCGAGGCGGCGCGCGATCCGAGCGAACGACCCCCCGCGGTCGAGCCCGCCGTGTACGCACACGACCACGGCCTCGGGCCGCGCGACGCGACGTTCGAGGACCCATAGCCCGTCTACGGGCGAGCTCGCGTGAGCCAAACCCGGGGTCGTCGCGGGGGGCGTGGACACGCCCGGAGACTACCGGTGACGTCGCGCCCGGCCAGTGAAAAGCCTTGGCGCGCCTAGGCTGGCGGGGTGGTTCCGCCCCCTGAGACGCCGCCCAAGGGCTCCTTTGGACCCAACGCGTGGCTGGTCGATGACATGTACGACCGCTACCTCGCCGATCCGGCGTCGGTCTCGGCGAGCTGGCGCGAGTTCTTCGCCGACTACCAGCGCTCGACGGTCCCGCCGGTCGCTAGCTCGCGCTCGATCGCGCCGAGCGCGCCGGTCGCTCCGGTTGTCGTTGACGCCGAGGCCACGCCCCTGAGAGGGGCGTCGGCGCGGCTCGTCGCCAACATGTCGGCGAGCCTCGCGGTGCCGACCGCGACGAGCGTGCGCGACGTGGCCGCGCGCCTGCTGGAAATCAATCGGGCCCAGCTCAACGAGGCGCTCGCGCGGTCGAGTGGGGCGAAGGCCTCCTTCACCCACCTGATCGCCTTCGCCGTCGTTCGCGCGCTGCGCGCGGTGCCGGCGATGAACGTGAGCTTCGTCGACGCGGTCGACGACAAGGGGACCCCGGGGGTTCGACGCCACGACCACGTGGGCCTCGGCCTCGCGGTCGACGTCGAACGCCCCGACGGAACGCGCAACCTTGTCGTACCGGTCATCCGCGACGCCGACACGCTCGAATTTCGTGACTTCCTGCTCGCCTACGAGGACCTGGTGCGGCGCGTCCACGCGGGCACCGCCGTCGCGAACGACTTCGTCGGAGCGACCGCGTCGCTCACCAACCCCGGGACGCTGGGCACGGTCCAATCGGTCCCGCGACTCATGCCCGGACAGGGCGTGATCGTCGGCGTCGGCGCGCTCGGGTGGCCGGCGGGCTTCGAGTCGGTCGACGCGCGCGCGCTCGCCGAGCTCGGTGTGGGCAAGGTGCTCACGCTCACGTCGACCTACGACCACCGCGTGATCCAGGGCGCCGAGTCCGGGCTCTTCCTGCGCTACGTCGCCGAGTGTCTCACCGGCGACCACGCCTTCTACGACGACGTCTTCGCCTCGGTGGGGGTCCCCTACGAGCCGGCGCGCTGGGCGGGCGACCGCCACGCGGTCGGCGCCGAGGGCGACGCCGAGCGCGTGCTCAAGCAGGTGCGGGTCCAAGAGCTCATCAACATGTACCGCGTGCGCGGCCACCTTCACGCCCACCTCGACCCGCTGAGCTCGGGGCCACCGCCGGTGCACCCCGAGCTTGACCTGGCGACCTACGGGCTGACCATCTGGGACCTGCCGCGCACGTTCGTCGTCGACGGCCTGGCCGGTCGCGCCGAGGCGACCCTCGACGAGATCCTGGCGATCCTGCGCGACGCCTACTGCCGAACCATCGGCATCGAGTACGGGCACATCCTGGACCCCGAGCAGAAGGCCTGGATCCAGAGCCGCGTCGAGGGCGTGGCCGCGACCGCCAGCACCGACGAGCAGCACGCCATCCTCGACGCGCTCAATGAGGCCGAGGTCTTCGAGCGCTTCCTGCACAGCCGCTACGTCGGCCAGAAGCGATTCGGCCTCGAGGGCGCGGAGTCCGCGATCGTCGTCCTGCGGACAGTCCTCGACCTGGCCGCCGACGATGGGCTGCGCGAAGCCGTGCTGGGCATGGCCCACCGTGGCCGACTCAACGTGCTGGCCAACGTCGTGGGCAAGTCCTACAGCGACATCTTCTCGGAGTTCGAGGGCAACCTCGACCCCGAGAGCGTGCAGGGCAGCGGCGACGTCAAGTACCACAAGGGCGCGCGTGGCGTCTACAAGAGTCCGCGCGGGGCGACGATCGACGTGTCGATGGCGTCGAATCCCTCGCACCTCGAGGCGGTGAGCCCGGTCGTCGAGGGCATCGTACGCGCCAAGCAGGACGCGGTCGTGCGCCCCGACACCGGCGAGACGACCGTCGGCCCGTTCGAGCACCCGTTCCTCGCGCTGCTGGTCCACGGCGACGCCGCCTTCGCGGGCCAGGGGGTCGTCGCCGAGACCCTCAACCTCAGCCAGCTCTCGGGGTACCGCGTCGGGGGTGCGCTGCACGTGGTCATCAACAACCAGGTCGGCTTCACCACCGCGCCGGAGTCCGCGCGTTCGAGCTTCTACCCGACCGACGTGGCCAAGATGATCCAGGCGCCGGTCTTTCACGTCAACGGCGACGACCCCGAGGCCTGCGCGCGCGTCGCGCGCCTCGCCTACGAGTACCGCGCGCGCTTCGCGCGCGACGTCGTGATCGACGTGGTGTGCTACCGGCGCCACGGACACAACGAGGGCGACGACCCCAGCTACACCCAGCCCGAGATGTACCGCGTGATCGATCGCACGCGCTCGGTGCGCAAGGCCTACACCGAGACCCTCGTGCGTCGCGGCGACCTCTCGATCGACGACGCCGAGCGCGCGCTCGACGACTTCAACGCGCGCCTTGAGCGCGTGCTCGCGGAGGTCCGCGCGGTGCCCGTGCCCCAGCTCGCGGGGGTGCGCGTGCTCGACGCGCCCGTCGACGCGCCCGCGCCGCCGACGGGCGTCGACGCCGCGACGCTGGTGAAGCTCGCCGCGGCGACGACGCACGTGCCCGACGGCTTCACGGTCCACCCCAAGCTCGTACGACAGTTCGACCAGCGCCGCGCGCTGGTCGACGCCGGCGAGGTCGACTGGTCGCTGGGCGAGGCGCTGGCGATCGCCAGCCTGCTCGCGGAGGGCACCAACGTGCGTCTCGTCGGTCAGGACACGCGCCGCGGGACGTTCTCCCAGCGCCACGCGGCGCTCTTTGACTACGACACCGGCGACGCCTACGTGCCGCTCGCGCACCTCGACGGCGCCACCGGGTTCTTCACCGTGCGCGACTCGCTGCTGAGCGAGTACGCCGCGCTGGGCTTCGAGTACGGCTACTCGGTCGAGGCGCCCCGCTCGCTCGTCGCGTGGGAGGCGCAGTTCGGCGACTTCGTCAACGGCGCCGAGATCATCATCGACAACTTCCTCGTCGCGGCCCAGGACAAGTGGGGCCAGCGCGCGGGGCTGGTCATGCTGCTGCCCCACGGCTACGAGGGCCAGGGCCCGGAACACTCGTCGGGCCGCCTCGAGCGATTCCTGTCGCTCAGCGCTCGCAACAACCTGCGGGTGTGCGTTCCCTCGAGCGCCGCGCAGTACTTCCACCTGCTGCGCGCCCAGGTGCGGCGCGACCAGGTGACCCCGCTCATTGTCTTCACCCCCAAGTCGCTGCTGCGCGCCGCGGCGACGAGGTCGCCGCTGACCGCGCTCGAGGCGGGAGGCTTCGCCGAGGTGCTCGACGACGCGGGCAGCGACGTCGACTCCGTGACGCGCGTCGTGCTCGCGTCGGGCAAGGTCGCCCACGAGGCGCTGGCGCGGCGCGACGAGGTCGGCGCGACCCACGTCGCGATCGTCCGCGTCGAGCAGGTCTATCCCTGGCCAAGCGAGCAGATCGACGCGGTGTTGGGCCGCTACCCCCGGGTCGACGAGGTCGTCTGGCTCCAGGAGGAGCCCGAGAACATGGGCGCGTGGCCCTTCGTCCACCACCAGGTCCACCGCTCGCTGCGCGGTCGTATCGGTCACGTCGCGCGCGCCGAGTCGGCGAGCCCGGCGACCGGCAGCGCGTTGGTCCACGCCGCCGAGCAGGCGGACCTTCTCTCCCGGGCGGTCGGGTGAGCCCGCGCGCGCGCCTGAGGGTCGTCGTGGACGGCTCCAATATCGCGACCGAGGGCCGCACCGACCCCAGCCTCGCCCAGCTCGACCTCGCGGTGCGATCGTTCCTCGACGAGCACCCCGGCGCCGAGGTCATCGTCGTGGCCGACGCGACCTTCGCCCATCGCGTCACCCCGGCCGAGCGCAGGCGCTTTGAAGAGTCCGAGCTCGCCGGTGAGATCGTCACCCCCCCGGCCGGGGCGATCGGCCGCGGGGACGCGTTCATCCTGCGCATCGCCGACCGGATCAACGGCGTGGTGCTCAGCAACGACTCCTTCCAGGAGTTTCAGGCCGACTACCCGTGGCTCTTCGACGAGGGCCGGGTCATCGGGGGCAAACCGGTCGCCGGCGTCGGCTGGGTCTTCACGCCGCGGATCCCCGTTCGCGGCGCCAAGACGCCGCGCGCGGTCAAGAAGCTCGCGGTGGTGCTGGCGGGCGGAGCGGCCCCCACCATCGGTACGACCCTCACCCCGCTGAAGAGGACCGCGTCCAAGCCCGCCAAGGCCCCGGCCAAGTCGCCGGCGAAGGCCCCGGCCAAGGCGACGCCCGCCAAGGCGAGCGCGGCCAAGCCCGCCGCGACGAAGTCGCCGAGCGCCAAGCCCGCGCCCGCCAAGCGGGCGGCCAAGAGCCCGACCGCGACCGCCAAACGACCGGCCCCCGCGGCCAAGCCGGTCAAGGCGCCCGCCAAGAAGTCGGCTCGCGCGGCCGCGCCCGCGCCGGCGGCGGGCGCGTCGACGCGCGCGCTGCGTCGGGACCGCCAGCCGGTCAACCCCGAGGCGGAGTTCGCGCTCTTTCGCTCGGCCCACCGCGTCGGGTCGCGCGTCGAGGGCGAGGTGACGACCTTCACCTCCCACGGCGCGGTGATCACGGTCGCGCTCAAGTCCGGGGGCCACGTCGAGTGCTACGCGCCCACGACGATGCTGGGCGACCCCGCGCCCGCGCGCGCGCGTGACGTGCTCGCCCGCGGAGACCGTCGGACCTTCAAGCTCGTCACCGTTGACGCGGAGCGACGCATCGCGGAGTTGGCGCTGTTGTGAGTGGGCCGCTCGACCCCACCCAGTGGCTGCCCCATCGCGCACCCTTCCTGCTGGTCGACGCGATCACCGAGGTGGTGCCCGGGGTGCGCGCCGCCGGCACCTGGACGCTGACCGGTGACGAGTGGTTCTTCCCGGGCCACTTTCCCGGTCGCCCGACGACCCCCGGGGTGCTGCTGCTCGAGGCGATCGCCCAGTGCGGCGCGGTCGCGGTGCTCGCCGACCCGCGCTACGCGGGACGGCTCCCGCTCTTTGGCGGGGTCGAGCGCGCGCGCTTTCGCCGTCAGGTGCTCCCGGGCGACACGGTGAGCCTCGAGTGCGAGATGACCCGCCTCTCGGCTCGCGGGGGGCGTGGGCTCGGTCGCGCGCTGGTCGCGGGCCAGCTCGCGGTCGAGGCCGAGATCCTCTTCGTCCTGGCCGACGTGACGTGATCGTCGCGACCTGGAACGTCAACTCGCTCACCGCGCGCTGGGCGCGTGTCGAGGCGTGGCTGGTGGACCGCTCGCCGGACGTGCTCCTCATTCAAGAGACCAAGCAGACCGACGCGAAGTTTCCCTTCGCCGGCTTCGCCGCGCTCGGCTACGACGCCGCGCACCACGGACAGGGCCAGTGGAACGGCGTCGCGGTGGTGAGTCGCGTGGGCCTCGACGACGTCACCCGGGGCTTCGGTGACGACGACCCCGAGGCGAGGATCATCGGCGCGACGTGTGGCGCGGTGCGCGTCTACTCGTGCTACGTGCCCAACGGCCGAGCCCTCGACGACCCGCACTACCAGTACAAGCTCGCCTGGCTGGCCCGACTGCGCGACCTCGTCGCGACCCGCGACCCCGACGCCGCGACGCTCCTGGGGGGCGACTTCAACGTCGCGCCGGCCGACCTCGACTGCTACGACCCGAGCGCGTTCGCTGGCGCGACCCACGTGAGCGAGCCCGAGCGCGCCGCGCTGCGCGCGCTCGAGGCGACCGGCCTCGTCGACGTCACGCGCTCGCTCCACCCCGACGAGGCGATCTACTCGTGGTGGGACTATCGCGGCGGGTCGTTCCACCGCGGCTGGGGCCTGCGCATCGACCTGCTCTACGCGGACGCCGGGCTCGCCGCGCGCGCGAGCGAGAGCTACGT
>JBOGFU010000189.1:0-2518 GCA_050743545.1 Acidimicrobiales bacterium
ACTGAGACCACCCGCCGCGCCCGCGCGGTCATCGTCGGCGCGGGGATCGTCGGCAACTCCCTCGCCTACCACCTCGCCATGCGGGGCTGGCACGACCTCATCCTCGTCGACAAGGGCCCGATGCCCAACCCCGGGGGGTCGACCGGCCACGCGTCGAACTTCATCTTCCCCGTCGACTACTCCAAGATGATGACCGAGCTCACCGCGGACTCGACCGAGCAGTACAAGGAGTTGGGCGTCTTCACCGAGTCGGGGGGCATCGAGGTCGCGCGCACCGACGCGCGGCGCCAGGAGCTGCGCCGGCGCGCCGCCGCGGCGACCGCGTGGGGCTACGAGCACGAGCTCCTCACCCCCGACGAGGTCGCGGCCAAGGTCCCCTACCTCGACCCCTCGTCGATCCTTGAGGGCCTCTACTTCCCCGCGGTCGGAGTGGTCGACTCGCTGCGCGCGGGGACCCTCATGCGCGAACGCGCCCAGGAGATGGGCGCGTTGGAGGTCCTCGCCTCGACCGAGGTCCTGGGCATCGACGTCAGCGCCGCGGGCGAGGTCGAGCGCGTGCGCACGACGAGCGGCGACGTCGACACCGCGGTCGTCGCGATCTGCTGTGGGGTGTGGAGCCCGGCCGTCGCCGCGATGGCCGGCGCGACGATCCCGCTGACGCCGATTGTCCACCAGATGATCTCGGTCGGGCCGGTGCCCCTCTTTGCCGACACGGTGGGCGAGATCAGCTACCCGATCGTCCGCGACATGGACACCAACATGTACGAGCGTCAGCACGGTGGCGACATCGAGGTCGGCTCCTACGCCCACCGCCCGATCATCGTCAACCCCGAGGAGATCCCCTCCATCGAGGAGTCCGCGCTCTCGCCCACCGAACTGCCCTTCACCCAGGACGACTTCGACCCGCAGCTGGCCGAGGCGCTGGAGCTCATGCCCGAGCTCTTGGGTGACGAGCGCGTCGGCGTGCGCTACGCGATTAACGGACTCATCTCGATCACCCCCGACGGCCACCCCGCGCTCGGCGAGTGCCCCGAGGTGAAGGGCCTGTGGTCGGTCGCCGCGAGCTGGATCAAAGAGGGCCCGGGGATCGCCCGCGCGGTCGCGGAGTGGATGGACGGCGTGGCCCCCGAGATCGACATCCACGAGACCGACGTCGCGCGCTTCTACGGGCACCAGCGCACGCGCCAGCACGTCACCGCGCGCGCCGCGGAGTCGTTCAACAAGATGTACGGCATCGTCCACCCCGCCGAGCAGTGGGAGTCCGAGCGCCCCACGCGCCTCAGCCCCGTCTACGAGCGCGAGCGCGCGCTCGGCGCCTACTTCTACGAGACCATGGGCTGGGAGCGCCCCTTCTGGTACCAGTCCAACGAGGGCCTGCTCACCACCTACGCGGGACGCGTGATGGAGCGCACCGCCGAGTGGGAATCGCGCTGGTGGTCGCCGATCATCAACGCCGAGCACCTCGCGCTGCGCGACGCGTGCGGGCTGGTCGACCTCACCGCGTTCGTCGAGCTCGACGTCACCGGGCCGGGCGCGTTGGCGGCGATCCAGCACCTCGCCGTCGCCCAGATGGACGTCGCGGTGGGGCGCGTCGTCTACACGCCGTTCCTCAACGAACGCGGGGGTTTCAAGTCCGACCTCACGATCATGCGCCTGGGCACCAACCAATTCCGAGTGGTCACCGGCGCGATGACGGGGATGACCGAGAAGAAGTGGATCGTCGACCACCTGCCCAACGACGGCTCGGCCCAGCTCTCCGACGTCACGTCGGCGTGGACGACCTTTGGCCTGTGGGGTCCGAACGCGAGGAGCGTGCTCGCCTCCGTCACCGACGCCGACGTCAGCCACGAGGGTTTCGCCTTCGGTCACTGCCGCACCATCGAGCTCAACGGCGTGACCGTGCTCGCGTCGCGCATCTCCTACATCGGTGAGCTGGGCTGGGAGCTCTACGTGCCCATCGAAGAGGGCGCGCGCGTCTGGGACACGCTGATGGCGGCGGGCCAGCCCCACGGCCTCATCCCCGTGGGCATCGGCGTCTACGGCACCACCGGGCGCTTGGAGAAGGGATACCGCGCCCTCGGCAACGAGCTCACCGCCGACTACAGCATTGTTGAGGCGGGCATGGCCCGACCGACGGTCAAGAAGGACGACTTCATCGGGCGCGGCGCCTACATGGCCCAGCGCGCGGAGGAGCCGGTCGCCCACCTGTGCACGCTGACCGTCGACGACCACACGTCGTCCGACGGCACCAAGCGCTACATGCTCGGCGGCGAGCCGATCGTCACCGCCGACGGCGCGCGCCTGGTCGACGCCAAGGGCCGGCGCTCGTTCGTGACCAGCGCCGGCGCGGGGCCGTCGCTCGGCGCCTACATCCTGATGGCCTACCTGCCGCCCGAGCACGCCCAGGTCGGCGCGCAGCTGCAGGTGCAGTACATGGGCGAGCGCTACCCGGTGACCGTGCGGACGAACGACGCGACGCCTCTGTTCGACCCCGACAACACGAGAGTGCGCTCGTGAA
>JBOGFU010000190.1:0-1627 GCA_050743545.1 Acidimicrobiales bacterium
CCCTCGGGGTAGAGCACCAGCGCCTCGCCGCGGCGCAACACCTGCTCGGCGAGGCGCAGCGACGCGCGGTCCGCGCCGTCGCGGTCCACCGGGAACGCGCCGAGCTCGCGCAGCACGCGCGCGAACCAGGGCTTGGCAAAGAGCCCGTCCTTGGCCATGAAGAAGACCTTGCGCTTGGTCATGAAGAGGGTGAAAGCGAAGTCGACGTTTGACCGGTGGGTCGGCGCGATGAGCACGGGACCGGTCGCGGGCAGGTTCTCGCGCCCGATCACCCGGGGGCGAAAGAGCAGGCGGCTCGACGTGACGAAGAGCCACGCCGCGAAGCGGTAGAGCGGCGTCCTCGCCGGGTTCAGGTCGAGCGTTTGGTCAGGCATTCGTAGATCTCCTCTACCACGTCGTCGACCCGGCGGCCCGTCGTGTCCACCACCAGCGCGTCGTCGGCCTGGCGCAACGGGGACGCCGCGCGCGTGACGTCGGCCTCGTCGCGGCGCGCGATCGACTCCGCGCTCTCGTCGCCCCGACGCTGCGCGCGCTCGGCGGCCGACGCGGTGAGGAAGACCTTGAGCGTCGCCGCGGGGAAGACCACGGTCGTGATGTCGCGGCCCTCGACGACGGTGCCGACCGGCTCGGCGTCGGCCCAGGCGCGCTGGCGCTCGACCATCGACGCGCGCACCCCGGGGTTGGCCGCCACCGCCGACACCGCGACGTTGACCGCGTCGGTTCGAATCTCGTCCTCGACGTCGCGCCCGTTGACGCGCACGCGCGGACGGGTCTCCACCACGACCCCCGCGGCGACCCCTTCGACCGCGGCGGCGTCGTGGGGGTCGATCCCGCGCGCGAGCACTTCGCAGGTCACCGCGCGATACATCGCCCCGGTGTCGAGGAAGGCCCAGCCGAGGCGCTGGGCCAGGGCGCGCGCGACCGTCGACTTGCCCGACCCCGCGGGGCCGTCGATGGCCACCACGCGCTCGCTCACGTGAGGCTCGCCACGTCGGCAAAGAAGTCGGGATAACTCGACGCCACCGCGTCGTCGCCGCTGATAACCCCACCGGCGCCGCACGTCGCGGCGACCGCGGCGGCCATCGCCATGCGGTGATCGAGCCTCGCCGAGAGCTCGAACCCCTCGAACCGCGCGGCCGACCCGAGGCCCTCGACGAAGAGGTCGTCACCCTCGATCCACGAGCGACAACCGAGGGCCTGCGCGAGCTCGCGTGAGCCCTCGAGTCGGTCGGACTCTTTGACGCGCAGCTCGCCCACCGAGCGAAAGACCGTGACCCCGGTCGCCGCCGCGGCCGCCACCGTGAGCGCGGGGACCTCGTCGACCGAGGGAATCTCGTTCGCGTGGACCTCTGTCGCGGCCAGCGTTGAGGACGACGCGCTGAACGTCACCCCCGACGCCGTGGGCTCCATGCGCACGGTCGCACCCATGCGCTGCAACACCGCGACGAAGCCGGTGCGCTCGGGCGCGCCGTCGACGTCGATGACGTCAACCCGCGCGTCGCGGTGAATGGCCCCGAGCACGCAGAAGAAGGCCGCCTGGGATGGGTCGCCCGGGACGCGCCACTCGCGCGCCAGGGGCCGACCGGGGGTCAGGGTCACGTCACGACCGGCGCCGTCGTCGACGCTG
>JBOGFU010000191.1:0-2598 GCA_050743545.1 Acidimicrobiales bacterium
CCCCTTCAACGGCGAGGGCATCGCCTACGGCTACGAGACCGGGCGCCTCGCCGCGGCGGCGCTGGGCGCGGCGCTCGCCGGCGACGGCCCGGGCGCGCTCGCGGGCTACGAGGCGAGCCTGCAGGCCGCCTACGGTGAGTACTACAAGGTCGCGCGCGCGTTCGTGCGACTGATCAGCGAGCCGCGAACCCTCGCCGCGTGCGTGTCGCTCGGGCTGCGCGTCGAGCCCGTCATGGCCGCGCTGCTCAAGGTCATGGCCAACCTCATGGCGCGCGAGTCCCCCGGGGTGACCGAGCGCGGCTACGCCGCGCTCGCGCGCGTGGCCGACGCGATGCCGGAGCGCGCCTACGCGCGGCTCTTCGGTCGCGACGCGTCGGTAGCCTGACCAGGTGAGGGAAGCAGCTCGGTGATCCCGACCTTCGTCATCTTCCTGCGCGAGGGCATCGAGGCGTCGATGATCGTCGCGATCCTGCTCAGCTACCTCGGCCGCATCAACCAGCGCGAGCACTTTCGCGACGTCTACCTGGGCGTCGGCGCAGCGCTGGTGTTGGTCTTCGCGGGCGGCGTCGCGGCCTACGCGTTCATCCGCCACTACGACGGCTCGACCGTTCAGACCTACTTCGAGACCGCGACCTACGTCATCGCCGCGACCGCGCTCACCTACATGACCTTTTGGATGCACCGGCACGCGCCGTCGATCGCCGGCGAGCTGCGCGCGCGCAGCGACGCCGCGCTCAGCGCCGGGACCCGCTGGGGGCTGGGCCTGTTGGCCTTCCAGGCGGTCGGGCGCGAGGGCCTCGAGACCATGGTCTTCACGCTGGCGATCGTCTTCGCGTCGACGGGCCAGGCGGCGACCCCCGTGCACGGCCAGCTCCTGTGGTTGGGCGCGGTCGTCGGCCTGGCCGCGGCGCTGGGAATCGCCTACGCGATCTACCGCGCGGGCGCCAAGGTGAACATGAAGGTCTTCTTCCGCGTGCTCGGCGTCGTGCTCATGATCTTCGCCGCGGGGCTGCTCGCCGACGCGGTGGAGAACGTCCAACAGCTCGGCTGGCTGCACCTGGGCACCCACGTCATGTGGAGCACCCACGGCGTCGTGACCGAGGACTCGAGCCTCGGCGACGTGATGCACTCGCTCCTCGGCTACGCCGACCGTCCCACGGTGGCCCAAGGCGTCGTCTGGGTCGCCTACGTCGTGGCGAGCGTGGGGACCTTCGTCGCGCTCGGGCGGCGCCGCCCGCGCGACGGCGCGCCCGCGGCGCGCGGGGCCTAGGCCGAGGTCGAGCTGGGCGAGGAGATCCTCGCCTTGATCGTGTTGACGAGCCCCGCGAGAAAGTGCTCGCTCTGGGGCCACTGCGCGGTGAGCGCGGTGAGCGTGACCTCGAAGTGTCCCCCGGCGATCACGACGACCACCAGGTCGTCCTTGGGGTACTGGGGGATCGCGACGCTGACCTCGCCCCCGCGCGCCCAGCCCGGGATGAACGTTACCGGGCGCCACGTCGCCCCCGGGGCGACGTGGGGGACGTGTCCGGTGACGTAGGTGAGGACCATCGCGGCGTTGACCGAGGAGAAGCACGAGCCAAAGCGCGAACCCGACATCTCGGCCAGGTCGTGGCGCACCATCGTGGTCGTCGCGTAGTACTGGGTCGTCGACGCGACGTCGATGCCGCCGAAGTCGTTGGACGTGAAGATGGGTGAGGTGACCTGGTAGTCGGGCATCTGGCCCGCGGCGCCGAAGACGCGGTCGCGCGCCTGACTCACCCCGACGCAGCCCTCGAACCCCGCGGAGATCTTCCCCCACGTCGACGACGCGGCCGGCTCGGTCGTGGGCGTCGTCGACGACGGCACGACCTGGCCGGGCGGCGGGAACAGCGCGGCGAGCAGGGACGACGACGTGGTGGCGAAGTCCGGGCCGAGGTCGTTGCTCGTCAGGTTGACCGCGCGCGCCGCGGCGACCTCCGGGTTGGCGCCCGAGGTCGCGCTAAAGAGCGCGGCGACGCCGCCGGCCAAGCTCGCGACCAACACCACCGCGACCACCACGACGACCCCCGCGCGCCGCGGACGGCGCGCGATCGACCCGCCGTGGACGACGACGACCTCGCGCCAGGCCTCGTAGTCGTCGAGCGACGCGTGACGCCAGCAGTAGCGAACTCCGCCCGCGGTCGCGAAGAGCGCCATCGAGCGCGAAAAGCGCACGAGCTCGAGGTTGGTGAGGGCCTCCCACGGGGTCTGCCACGCGACGTCGGGGATCCCCGCCAGCTGGGTCAGCGCGTGCTCGTCGGCGAGCAGGGTCACCCCCGTCGTCGGCCCGTGGGGCACGAAGCTCGGCCGCACGCTCCAGCCCGCGCTCCTCAAGCTCACGCGACCTCCCTCGCCGCAGCGGCGGCGGCCGACACGGTCGCGTCGAGGTCGGCGTCGCTGTGGGCCAGCGAGACGAAGACAACCTCGTAGGCGCCGGGGGCGAGCGCGACCCCCCGCGAGAGCATCGCGTGGAAGAACGCGGCGTAGAGCCCGTTGTCGGCGAACGCGCGCGAGCCCGCGAGGTCGCGCGGCGCCTCCGCGTCGCCGCGCGCGAGGTAGAGGCCCATGAGCGGGCCCACG
>JBOGFU010000192.1:0-2002 GCA_050743545.1 Acidimicrobiales bacterium
CCTGGAGGTTGGACGCGGCCCCGTGGCGACGGTCATGGTCCAAACGGGGCTGCTGGAGGTCGGCGACCCGGTCGTCGCCGGCGCGGCCTTCGGCAAGGTGAAGGCGCTGCTCGACGAAAAGGGCAGCACGGTCAAAAGCGCCGGCCCCTCGACCCCGGTGCAGGTGCTGGGCTTTTCGGAGCCGCCCTTCGCGGGCGACGAGATGCGCGTCGCCGACGACCTCGCGCACGCGCGCAGCCTCGCCGAGGCGCGCGCCCAGCGCGCGCGGCTCATCGGCTACCAGCCGGTCGCCTCGACCAGCGGCGCGCGCTTGGAAGACCTCTTCGAGCAGATCCAGCGCGGCGAGACCGCGACCCTCAACGTTGTGTTGAAGGCCGACGTCCAGGGCTCGCTCGAGGCCTGTAGCGAGTCGCTTCGCAAGCTCGAGCGCGACGACGTCAAGCTCGTCATCGTGCACCGCGGCGTGGGCGGGATCACCGAGAACGACGTCCAGTTCGCCAAGGCCGCCAACGCGACGATCATCGGCTTCAACGTGCGCCCGGACCGGCGCAGCCGCGAGATGGCCGAATCCGAGGGCGTCGAGATTCGCACCTACGAGATCATCTACAAGCTCATCGAGGAGATCGAGGCGGCGATGCTCGGCCTGCTCAGCCCGGTCTTCGAGGAGGTCGTCACCGGCGAGGCCGAGGTGCGCGAGGTCTTTCGCATCCCGCGCGTGGGCGCGATCGCCGGCTGCTTCGTGCGCGAGGGCGTCATCACCCGCGGCTCGAAGGTTCGCTTCCTGCGCGAGGGCACGATCATCTGGAAGGGCACGATCACGTCGCTGCGCCGCTTCAAGGACGACGCGCGCGAGGTCGCCGCGGGCTTCGAGTGCGGCATTGGGCTCTCGGACTACCAGGACCTCAAAGAGGGCGACGTCATCGAAACCTTCGACGAGCGCGAGATTCCTCGAACGGCGTAGGCCATGGCCCACGCGTCGGGACACCACCCCTACCCGCGCACCGCGCGCGTCAACCAGATCCTGCGCGAGGTCATCTCCGAGGAGCTCGTGAGGGTCTCGGACGTCGACGAGCGCCTCGGGCTGCTCACCGTGACCGGGGTCGACACGAGCCCCGACCTGCGCTCGGCGACGGTCTTCTTCGACTCGCTGTCGAGCGACGCCCAGGCCGCGTTAGAGGAGTACCGCGCCGAGCTCCAGGCGTCGGTCAACGCCCAGACCCGGCTCAAGCGCACCCCGCGCCTGGCCTTCAGCGCGGACCCCGCGGTCGCGCGCGGCGAGGCGGTCGAGGAGATCCTGCGCCGCCACGAGCATGACCCCGAGTAGCGGGCTGCTCCTGATTGACAAGGACGCCGGCGCGACCAGCCACGACGCGGTCGCCGCGGTGCGTCGAACCCTCCAGGTAAAGCGCGCGGGCCACGCGGGCACGCTCGACCCGATGGCGACCGGGCTGCTGGTCGTCGGCCTCGGGGGGGCGACGCGACTCCTGCGCTTCGCCCAGGCCGGGGTCAAGCGCTACGAGGGTGAGGCGCTGCTGGGCGTCGCGACCGACAGCCTCGACGCGCAGGGCGCGGCCGTGGGCCGCGCCCGCGTGCCCGACCTCGACGACGCCACGCTGGCGGCGGCCGCGGCCGGCTTCCTGGGCGACATTGACCATACCCCGCCGATGGTCTCCGCGGTCAAGGTCGGCGGTCGACGCCTCTACGAGATCGCGCGCGAGGGCCGCGAGGTCGAGCGCGCGGCCCGTCGCGTGCGCGTCGACTCGTTCGACGTTTCCCTCGTCGACACGGACCGCGTCCGCTTCGCCGTCACGTGCTCGACCGGGACCTACGTGCGCGTACTGCTCGCCGAGCTCGCCGAGCGCCTCGGCACGTTGGGCCACCTCGTCGCGCTGCGGCGCGTCGCGAGCGGCTCGCTGCGCGTCGAGGACGCGGTGAGCGTCGCGCGCCTCGCGCAGCTCTGCGCCGACGGCGCGGCGCCGGTGCGCCCCGCGGGTGACATGGT
>JBOGFU010000193.1:0-1944 GCA_050743545.1 Acidimicrobiales bacterium
GATGATTGCCGTGCCCAGGTCGGGCTGGACGAGCACCAGCACGAGGGGCACCGCGCCCATTGTGAGGATCCGCATCACGTCGTACATCGTCAGCCCGTCGGGGCGGCGCTGGCAGTAGGTCGCGATCGCCAGCACGATGACCAGCACCGCGACCTCGCTCGGCTGGACCTGGAAGAGCCCGAAGCTGTACCAGCGCTGGGCGCCCAGCGCGTAGCTGCCGACGACGAACACCCCCACGAGCGAGAGCAGCGACAGCACGTAGAGCGGGGTCGCGACCATCTCGAGCCGGCGGTAGTCGACGCGCGAGATCGCGTACATCGCGACGACCCCCACGACAAAGAAGATGCCCTGACGCTCGAGGTAGTAGTGGGGGTTGAGGCCCGCGAGGATCTGCTGCTGGCGGGTGGCGCCGTAGACCATGATCACGCCGATCGCGCCGAGAGCGACCAGGCCGATCGCCAGGGAGACGTCGAGCCCCTCCTTGGGCCGCAGGCGGGTGGTGATCGCGGTCAGGGTGTCGCTCACGCGATGGCCCCCAGCAGCGTCGCGCCGTCGACGTCACGACCCCACCACCACGACATCTGTCGCGCCGCCTGGTAGGCCAGCATCGCCAGGCCGTTGGCGCTGCGACAGCCCAGCTGGGTGTAGGCCTCGCGCCACGGGGTCAGCCGCGGCTCGTAGGCGACGTCGACCGCGATCGTGCTGGCCGTGGCTCCGTCAAGGGGCGCGCTGTCGTCGCGCCCCGTCGCGGGCACGGTGTTGACCACGAGGTCGATCCGGTCGGCCACGCGCACCGGGTAGACCGCGTCGTAGCGCTCGGTGAGCCACGCGACGTGCTCGGGGGTCCGCCCGACGACCCAGATCGATCGCGCGCCCTCGCCGGCGAGCGCGTCGACGATCGCGCGCGCGGCCCCCCCGGCGCCGAGCACCACCGCGTCGACGTCGCGCGCGCCGAGCGAAAACGTCGACGTGAGCGCGTCGACGAAGCCGGCCCCGTCGGTCGAGTCGCCGACGACGCGACCGTCGCGAACGACCAGCGAGTTGACCACGCCCAGGCGCTGGGCGGTCTCTTCGAGCTCGTCGCAGACCCCCACCGCGGCCCGCTTGAGGGGCATGGTGACCGACAGCGCGTCGAAGCGCCCCGCGAGCAGCTCGCCGAGGCGCGCGACCTCCGAGTCGCGCAGCGCGACGCGCTCGCTCGAGCCCTCGAGGCCCACGTAGGCGAGCCCGGCTTCGTGGAGGCGCGGCGACAGCGAGTGCTCGATGGGGTAGCCAACCACCCCGAGGCGCCAGTTCATCCGACGCCGTTTCGTTGCGCGACCTTCTCCGCGGCCTGCTGCTCGGCGTAGGTGACGGAGAACCTCTCGACGCCCTGCTTGTTGATGACGACGAAGTAGTACCAGGGCCCGGGCGGCGCGTGCAGCGTGGCCGTGAGCGCGGCGGTCGACACCGCGCAGATCGGTGTCGGGGTCAGACCGGTCACGCGGTAGGTGTTGTAGGGGGTCACGGTCTGGAGCAACGCCGGCGTGACCACGCCCGCGTCCATCCCCAGCGGGTACTTGACCGTGGAGTCCATCTGGAGGGGGCCGTGATGGGCGAGCCGGTTAAAGACCACCCGGGCCACTTTGGGCATGTTGGAAGGGTAGTAACCCTCGCGCTCGACGATCGAGGCGGCGGTGATCAGCTGGTAGGCGTTGAGCCCGGCGACCCGGGTTGACGTCGTAAGACCGACCGCCGCGGCCTCCTTGCTAAAGCCGCTGGCCATCGCGGTCGCCAGCTGGGCCCCCGTCTCGCCGGGCTCTAGGACGTAGTGGCCGACCCCCACGAGGCCCTCGAAGGCGTTGACGTTGTCCGCCGACCCCGCGAGGCTCGGCGGGTTGAGGTCCGGCTGGTACGGCGACGCCGCGGCGAGGGCCGCGGTGGCGGTCAGGAACTGGTTGGCGA
>JBOGFU010000194.1:0-2238 GCA_050743545.1 Acidimicrobiales bacterium
CGACGTGAGCGCCACCCCGGCCGTCACCAGCGCCGACGCCACCGTTGCGACGAGCGCGACCGTCGTCGCGCGGCGCGTCCAGCGCAGCGCCCCGGTGCGCCCGCGCAGGCCGAGGCCCGCGGGCAGCGCGAGCCCGTAGAGGGCCGTCGGGGCGACGAGGCCCGGCCCGCGACTCACGGCCCCCAGGAAGATCGACCCGAGTGCGAGCAGGGGCGCCAGCGCGACGAGGGCCTTCGTGCTCGCGCGCCGCGGGTGGCGCCACCACCAGCGCGCGAGAAATCGCGGCATGGCGGCCGGGCTGTAGTGCTCTCGCTGCAGGACCCGTAGCCAGCGCACGAGTTGGGCGGTGAACGCACCGGCGAGCGCGAGCGCGGCCACGACGTCGACGGCGACGCTCACAGCATCGACCACGCGGCGTCGGCCAGCGCGAGTGGCGCCTCGGTCGGCACCAAGTGGCCCACCCCGGCGAGCACCGCCAACGGCGCGCGGCCCCCGAGGATCTCGATCACCCGCCGCGCCACCGCGACCGGGACCTCCGCGTCACGTTCGCCCCACACCAGCGACGCCGGCGCGCTGACCCGCGCGAGCTCGTCGCTGTAGTCCTCGCCAATCATCGTGACGAGAACGTCGCGCATCACGCCCTTCGCCGCGCGATAGTCAGCCGAGCCGTAGCGCTGACGCGCGGCCTCGAGGCGCGCGTCGCTCACCACGCCGCGCCGCGCCAACCAGCGCACCGCCCGATACGCGGCTGGGGGCGGAGCCGCCGCGCCGAGTCGCACGAGCGGCGCCGCGACGATGACCAGGCCCGCGACCCGATCGGGGTTGGTCGCCGCGAGTACCGTCGCGACCCGTCCGCCGAGCGAGTGGCCCACGAGCACGACGGGCGAGGTCGCGATCTCGCCGAGGACGGGGGCGACCGCGCGCGCGTACTCGCGCGCGCCGCCCGCGCGCTCGGGCGCCGGGGTCGCGCCGAAGCCCGGCAGGTCCAGGGCGACCGACGCCACCCCGCGATCGGCGAGGACCTGGGCGGCGCCGTCGAAGTCGCGTCCGCGCCGGGCCCACCCGTGCAGCCAGAGGACCCGAGGCTCACCATCGCCGTGCGCCTCACCGAACAGCGACCCGTCGGCGTAGGCCCGCAGCACGACGCCCAGGCTACCGAGGCGGCCCCGACCGAGGGAACGTCACGAGCGCCCGGTAGCGTCGGCGTCGATGAGCGACGACGCCGGCTTTCGCCGCGACCAGCTCGTCGGGCTGACGCCCGAGCAGCGCGAGGCCGTGACCAGTGACGCGCGCCGGCTGCTGGTGCGCGCGACCGCGGGCTCGGGCAAGACCCACGTGCTCACCTTGCGGATTTTGCGGCGGGTCACGGAGGGTGAGGTCGGTGCCGACCAGGTGCTCGCGATGACCTTCACGCGCAAGGCCGGCGACGAACTGCGCCGGCGCCTCTATCGCGCCGGCGTGCGCGACCTGCGCGCGGGCACCTTCCACCGCGCCGCGCTCAGCCTCGTCACGCGCTACCGCGAGGACCATCACCTGCGCGCGCTCACCCTCGAAACCAACCGACGACGACTCGTCGGCGCGCTCGCCGCCCAGCTGCGCACCGACAAGGTGATGTCGCTCGACGACTGGCAGCTCCCGCGCGTCGAGCAGGAGATCGGCTGGGCCCTCAGCCAGGGCTTCGACGGCGCGGGCTACGCGAAGAACGCTCGGCGGCTCCGCCGCTCCGCGCCGCTCGCGCCCGCGCAGTTCGCCGACCTGCTCGATCGCTACGTCGGCTACTGCGCGAGTCGCGGGGTCATGGACTTCGACCTGCTGCTCAGCGAGGCGACGTCGCTGCTACGCGACGACCCCGACGTTCGCGCGGCGTTCCGCCACCAGACTCGCGCGGTGTTCGTCGACGAGACCCAGGACATGAACCCCCTGCAGCTGACCCTGCTGCGAGAGATGGCCGGCGACGACCCCGACCTCTTCTGCGTGGGCGACCCCAACCAGTCGATCTACGGCTTCAACGGCGCGAGCCCCCAGGTCATGGTCGACATCGTCACGACGTGGCCCGACACCGTGGTCCTCGACCTCACGCGCAACCACCGTTCGACCGCCCACATCGTCGCCGTCGCCGACACCCTGCTCGAGGCCGGCGCCGCGGGGCTGACCCCGGCGCGCGAGGGGGGCGACGTGCCCATGGTGCGCGGCTACGACACCGACGAGGACGAGGCCCGCCACGTCGCGACGTGGCTC
>JBOGFU010000195.1:0-3953 GCA_050743545.1 Acidimicrobiales bacterium
GTCGACTACAACCGCTCGGGCGTGCCCCTGGTCGAGATCGTCTCGGCGCCCGACATGCGCTCGGCGGCGCAGGCGCGCGCCTACGTCGCCGAGCTTCGCGGCGTGCTCGTGGCCGTGGGCGCGTCCGACGGGCGAATGGAAGAGGGGTCCCTTCGCGTCGACGCCAACGTCTCGGTGCGTCGCGCGGGCGGTCCACTCGGCACGCGTTGCGAGATCAAGAACCTCAACTCGCTGCGGAGCCTCGTTCGCGCGATCGACTACGAGGCCCAGCGCCAATGGGACCTCATCGTCGCCGGCGCCGTGGTCTCTCAAGAGACCCGGCACTTCGACGAGGACCGCGGCACGACCTCGACGCTGCGCTCCAAGGAGGAGGCCGAGGACTATCGCTACTTTCGTGAGCCCGATCTCGTCGACCTCGCGCCCGGGGCCGACTGGGTCGCCCGGGTGGCCGAGAACCTGCCCGAGCTGCCCGCGGCGCGCCGCCACCGTCTCGCCGCGCGAATCGCGGGGGTGACCCCCGCGCAGGTCGACGCGGTCACCGTCGTCGTCGACCTCGACCTCGACGCGCTCGTGCACGCCACGATCGACGCCGGCGCGGACCCGGGCCTCGCGCTCGCGCGCTCGGCCAACGAGGTCGCCGCCGACATCGACGGGCTCGCGCGACTCAGCCCGGTGGCGTTCGCGGAGGTCCTGAGCCTCGAAGCCTCCGGCGCGCTCTCCGCGACGCAGTCCAAGGCGGTCCTCGCCGAGCTCCTCGCGTCGGGGGGGCGGGTCAGCGACGTCGTCGCGGCCAAGGGATTCTCCGCGCTGGCGAGCGACGACCTCGCCGCCAGCGTGGCGGGGCTGATCGAGGCGCACCCCGACGAGTGGTCTCGCTACCGAGACGGCGACGACCGGCTCGCGCAGTTCTTCGTGGGCCTGGTCATGAAAGAGACGCGCGGGCGGGCCAACGGACGCGCGGTGATCGCCGAGCTCGAGGCCCGCCGCTAGCGCGCGAGCCTCGAGCGCACGCCGGCGACGAGCACGCCGGCGAAGGCCACCGTCGCGACTGCCTGGCCCACGAAGAGGGTCCGGGCCACCCCGGCGATGGCCAGCGCGCCGAGCGCGACCCCAATGGCCTGCGCGACCACGGCTCCGCGCGTCGTGGCCCCGATCCCACGAACGAGCCACAGCGACGCGGCGAGTTGAAAGCACAGCAGCGCCGCGCCGACCACGACGTGCAGGTCGTGCCACGGCTCGCCGTGCTGGTAGGGGTACGTCGACGCGAGCGTCGCGACCACGAGCGCTGCGTCCACGCCGAGCACGGTGCGCACCGCGCGGTGGGTGCGGGGCGTGGCGCGGGCCGCGAGCGTGAGCAGGCCGGCGTCGAGTGCGAACGCGAGCGTGTAGATGACCCCGGTAAGCGGGTGGACGCCGTAGTTCGAGACCCCACCCTCGTCGCGACCGAGCACGTAGCTCGGGTGGACCACCACGCACGCCGCGAGGCCGACGACGAGGCCGGCCTGGGCCGCGACGACGCGGGCGACGACGCGACGCGTCATCGGGCCAGTGTAGGGAGGCGCGCCAGGACGGCCCGGGCGATTCGTAGACTCTCGGCCATGGCCGAGCACCCCACGCCGCGCAGCACCGACGTCACCCTGGGCAAGAGCCGTGCCCCGGCGCGCGCGATGCTGCGCGCGATGGGCCTCACCGACGCCGACATGCTCAAGCCCCAGGTCGGCGTCGCGTCGAGCTGGAACGAAGTCACGCCGTGCAACCTGCCCCTCGACCGACTGGCCCAGCGCGCCAAGGCCGCGGTGCGCGACGCCGGCGGCGTGCCCTTCGAATTCGTGACCATCGCGGTCTCGGACGGCATCTCCATGGGCCACGAGGGCATGCGCGCGTCCCTGGTCAGCCGAGAGGTGATCGCCGACTCCGTCGAGACGGTCATGCACGCGGAGCGCTTCGACGCGTTGGTCGCTCTCGCGGGGTGCGACAAGTCGCTGCCCGGGATGCTCATGGCGGCGGCGCGCCTCGACGTGCCCGCGGTCTTCCTCTACGGCGGCACGATCCTGCCCGGTCACCTCAACGGTGAGGCACTCGACATCGTGTCGGTGTTCGAGGCCGTCGGCGCCAACGCCGCGGGCCAGATGAGCGACGACGAGCTCTTCGCCGTGGAGCGCGCGGCCTGCCCGGGCGAGGGCAGCTGCGCGGGGATGTTCACCGCCAACACGATGGCCAGCGTGGGCGAGGCGCTGGGCATGTCGCCCCTCGGCAGCGCGTCGGTGCCGTCGATCGACCCCCGGCGCGACGAGTTCGCGCAGTGGTCGGGCGCCGCGGTGATCGACCTACTCGACCGCGGCGTCACCGCGCGCCGGGTGATGACCCGCCCGGCGTTCCTCAACGCGATCGCGGTGGTGATGGCGCTCGGGGGCTCGACCAACGCCGTGCTGCACCTGCTCGCGATCGCCCACGAGGCGCGCGTCGAGCTCAGCTTGGACGACTTCAACGACGTCGCCGCGCGCGTGCCGCACCTCGCCGACATGAAGCCGCACGGGCGCTTTCACATGAGCGACCTCGACGTCGTCGGCGGAGTGCCCACCGTCATGGCCCACCTGCTCGAGCGCGGGCTGATCGACGGCGACGCGCTGACCGTGAGCGGGCGCACGCTGGCCGAGAGCCTGGAGAGCTATCACGCGACGGCCCCCGATGGCGCCGTGGTTCACGACCTCGACCACCCGATCCACGACCGGGGCGGCATCGCGGTGCTGCGCGGCTCGCTCGCGCCCGCGGGGGCCGTGGTCAAGGTCGCGGGGATGGACGAGCTCTCCTTCAGTGGTGTCGCGAGGGTCTTTGACGGCGAGGACGCGGCGATGACGTCGATCCTGGCCGGTGAGATCGAGCCCGGCACCGTCGTGGTCATCCGCTACGAGGGACCGAGATCGGGACCAGGGATGCGCGAGATGCTCGCGGTCACTGGGGCGATGAAGGGCGTCGGGCGCGGCGGCGACTGCGCGCTGGTCACTGACGGTCGCTTCTCGGGTGGGACCCACGGGTTTTGTGTGGGACACGTCGCCCCGGAGGCGCTCGACGGCGGGCCCATCGCGCTCGTGCGCGACGGCGACCGCATCACCCTCGACGTCGAACGCCACGCGCTCGACCTCGACGTGCCCGACGCCGAGCTGGCGCGGCGCCGCGAGACCCTGGCGGCCTTCACGCCGCGCTACACCACTGGGGTCCTCGAGAAGTTCGCCCGACTGGTCCAGGGCGCGGAGACCGGCGCGGTGACGTCGCGCTAGCTCCCTTGTGCCGGTCGCGCGGGGTGTGCCAGAATGACCCCGTGACGTATCGCGACCCGATCCTGGTGGTACTAGGCGCCCGCCGCCGGTAGTCGCGTCCACGAACCGCCGGAGGCCTCCCTAGGGGAGGCCTTTTTTTGTACCCGAAAGAGGAGCCGTGCAGCTGACCGGAGCACAAGCCCTAATCAAGAGCCTCGAGCACCAGGGCGTCGACACGGTATTCGGTCTGCCCGGCGGGGCGATCCTGCCCGTCTACGACCCCCTCATCGACTCGACGGTGCGCCACGTGCTCGTGCGCCACGAGCAGGGCGCTGGACACATGGCCGAGGGCTACGCGCTCGCGACCGGGCGCCCGGGGGTCGCGATGGTGACCAGCGGCCCCGGCGCGACCAACATCGTCACGCCCATCGGCAACGCCCACATGGACTCGACACCGCTGGTCGTCATCACCGGTCAGGTGGCGACCGCGGCGATCGGCACCGACGCGTTCCAGGAGTGCGACATCACCGGCATCACGATGGGGATCACCAAGCACAACTTCCTGGTCAAGAGCGCCCACGAGATCCCGCGCGCGGTCGCCGCGGCGTTCCACATCGCGACCACCGGCCGCCCGGGCCCCGTGCTCATCGACGTGCCCAAGGACGTGACCCAGTCGACGATGGAGTGGTGGTACCC
>JBOGFU010000196.1:0-1519 GCA_050743545.1 Acidimicrobiales bacterium
CTGCCTGAATTGCCACTGCGAGGGCAGCAGGGTGGCGGCGGCGGTCTCGACTCGTTCGACGTCGTCGGGGCCGGTGAGATGGGCGCCGTAGCTGCAGCAGCCCTGGGCGAGCTCGGGGGTCGGGCCCGTGAGGACCCCCTGGCACCCGTTGCCGAAGATGCAGGTCCAGTTGCTCTCGAGGAAGGTCACGTCGAACATCCACGTGCGCTGTCGCTTGGGGTCGTCGAAGCTGAACCACTCGTGTGCGTCGGGGGGAGTGGGGGTCACGTGAAGAACTTAGTTCGCGGTCGCGCGCGCGCGACCGCCCCTAGACTGGTGGGGTGACGTCGGTCGACACGTTCGAGGTGCTCGCGCTCAGCGACGAGGCGCGCGAGGTCGTACGCGACGCGCTCGCCGGCGAGGCGGGGCACGACGCGCTCGCGCTCTTCGTCGAGGTGACCGGCACGCGCGGCGCGGGCTACACCTACGACCTCTACTTCTCGGACCTGGGGGGCGCGCCCGAGGGCGCGGCGATCGGCCGAGACGGCAGCATCGACATCGTCATCCCGGCCGCCAGCGTCGCGCGTCTGCGCGGGAGCCGCTTGGAGTACGCGACGGACAACGGTGGCGGGCTGGTGCTCGTCAACCCCAACGCCCCCACGGCTGAAGAGCTCAACCCCGGGGTACCGCCCGAGGTCCTCGCGTTCGGCGTCGAGGGCGACCTCGGCCGACGAGCGGTGGCGGTGCTCGACAACGACGTCAACCCGGCCATCGCCAGCCACGGCGGGCGCGCCGACCTGGTCGCGATGGACGAGGACAAGCACATTGCCTATCTGCGCCTGTCGGGCGGCTGCCAGGGCTGCGCGATGAGTCGCCTCACGCTGTCCCAGGGAATCGAGGCGTCGCTGCGCGACGCGCTGCCCGAGCTGGAAGCCGTGGTCGACGTCACCGACCACGCGTCGGGGGTCAACCCCTTCTACTCCCACGAGGACTAAGTAGTCGCGTCGTAGGATTGGACGATGTTGCGCTTCTTGACCGCGGGCGAGAGCCACGGTCCCGCGCTCACCGTGATCGTCGAGGGCCTCCCATCGGGGCTGCCCGTCGACGCCGACGAGATTGCTGACGAGCTCGCCCGACGGAGGTTGGGATTCGGCCGGGGGCCGCGCATGCGCTTCGAGCGAGATGAGTTGCGCCTGCTCGGCGGGGTTCGCCACGGGCGCACGCTGGGCTCGCCCGTGGCGATCGAGATCCTCAACACCGAGTGGCCCAAGTGGCAAGAGGAGATGTCGGCCGAGCCGGGGTCGCCCGCGCGACGCCTGACCGCGCCGCGTCCCGGCCACGCCGACCTCGCGGGCATGCAGAAGTACGCGTTCGACGACGCGCGCGACGTGCTCGAACGCGCGAGTGCCCGAGAGACCGCGGCGCGCGTCGCCGCCGGGTCACTCGCCAAGTCGCTCCTCGCGCGGCTGGGGGTTGACGTGTTGAGTCACGTCGTGGCGTTGGGCGACGCCACCACCCCGGAGGGTCTCCGACCAGGGGT
>JBOGFU010000197.1:0-2184 GCA_050743545.1 Acidimicrobiales bacterium
CGACGCCGAACCCGCGCCTCGATCGACGCCGCAATCCATCGCGCGACGGTGACTGCGCCCACCCCCGCCATGAAGAGCCCCGCGAGTTGGACCCCCGACACGTAGCGCTGGAGCAGGAGGCGGCCACTGTCGGGCAGCACGTTGAGCAGTGGGCCGAGGGTTGGCCGCCCGAAGAAGAGCAGCAGGCTCAAGACCCACAGACCGACCACCACTCGGGCGCGCTCGTCGACGCGCCACCGTCGAAGGCACACGACGAGTCCGACGGCCACGAAGAAGGTGATGATGGGAACGCGTCCGTGGTCGTAGAGGTTTCCCGTGACGAGCCACTTGAGCACGGTGGGCGCGCCGTAGGAGTTGACGACGGTGGTGCCCAGCTCGGCGCCATCCACCGACGTCCAGCGAACGTCGGCGAAGAACGGCACCAAGATCCAGATCGACGCCAGCACGGCACCCACGCCGACGACGGCCGCGCGTCTAAGGCGAGCCGCGAGCTGGCGCGGGCTGACGACGACCAGAATGACGAGGGCCAACACGGCGAGGTACGCGGTGATGAAGTGGAACGCGATCGTCAGGGCCAACGTGATGACGGCCCCCGCGAGGTAGCGGCGCTGACTCACGTAGCGCCAGCAGAAGCCCCACGCCAGTGGGAGGGTCCACATGGCCCACAGCTGTGACCACAGCCCCGCGCCATTCCACGCGTAGGCGCGAATCTCGAAGCCTCGAATGTTGATGCTCCACAGCAGCGGGGCCATGACGGCGGCGACGCCCGCGACCCAGCGGCCAAAGCCCAGGAGCCGCCCCGAGAAGTAGACGGAGATCGGCCACAGCGAGAACAGCAGGTATAGCGACAGCGACATCGCGAGGCGGACCCCGATGACCGAGGACACCGCTCCGGTCAGGATCGCGGAGAAGCTCTGGTACTGGACGAAGAGCGACGAGCCCTGCGCCATGAACGGGTACCACTGGCCGAGGGGGATGCGCCCCAGTGAGATGAGGTGGTGGGCCAGCGTGACCATCTGGGTGTGCAGGACCATGTCGTTGCCGTACTCGACGGTTCGGGCCTCTGCCCTAAAGGCCCACAGGTTGAAGGCGACGGCCAACAGGACGAGGAGGAGTGGGCCGTTGCGGTACCACCGGTCGTCGCTCGCGAAGACGACGTCGGGGATGCCGGTGGGCTCGTCGGGCGGCGCGGGTCGCTCGTGGCCACCCCGGGACCACAGCGACAGGGTGTGAACTCGAACCGGCTGGGTGGTGGCCGTGGAGACAGTCGGCCGGTCGCCGTGGGGGTCTCTCTCGGTCTCCATTAGGCGCAGCCCCCTATCAGCGTTGAGTCGGTGGTGGAGAGCGTCGGCGGGGCGACGCGCGTCGACACGGTCCCCGAAGTGACTGATTCGATGCAGGCCAATAGTAACGGCCCGGATACTCAAGAACCCTCATGGAGCACGCGCACGCGTCGTGACGAGCGGCGCCGTCGACGGACGTGACGCGCGGGGTCGACGAGCGCCCACTCCCCGGGCTTGACGACACGCGGTGATATTTTTGGCGCTGACGTGTGTCGATGCCTAGCGCGTGTCGGCGACCAGCCAGGCCGACTCCGGCCGCGGGAGAGGTTCGATGAGCACACCGCTCCCCGAGGCGTCGCTCGGTCCTTCGTGGCGTCGACCGAGCCCGTCGCAGTGGGCCGTGATCGCGCTCACCGTCACCGGCGTCGCGGCCATCGTCGTCCAGTTCGCGCTCTACGGAAACTTCCTTCTCAAGTGGAACTACGACACCGGCGTCTACTTCGGCGCAACGCTGCACACGTGGAACGGCGTGTTTCCCTACCGTGACTTCATCTTCGTCCAACCGCCGGGGATAACCCTGGCGCTGGCCCCCGCGGCGTTCCTCCAGTTCGCTATCGGAAGCGGCGCGGGGATAGAGACGGCGAGGGTGCTGACCCTGGTCGTCGTCGTCGCCAACGTCTCGATGGTGGCCTACGTGCTGCGTCGATGGGGCGTCGTGGCTCAAGCCACCGGTGGTCTGCTCATGGCGGCGTGGCCCCAGCTGGTCGCTTTGGACTGGCCCATCACGATGGATCCGTTCCTGGTGCTCTTCTGTCTGCTGGCGCTCGAGTGTCTCCTGCGCAGCTGGGAGGAGCCTGACGTGGAGACGCGTCGTGCGTGGCAGGCGGGGGTCCTCATCGGC
>JBOGFU010000198.1:0-5202 GCA_050743545.1 Acidimicrobiales bacterium
GATACACCGCGCGCTACGCGCGCTCCCGGGTCAAACCCTGACGGCGTCCCAGTCGTCGGCACTGGCCAGGATCGAACAGAGCGGTCCCCTGCGCCTCGGCGTCCTCGCACAGGTCGAAGGTGTTTCGGCCGCCACGATGAGCAAGGTCGTCGACGGCTTGGAGGAGAGCGGGCTCATCGTGCGCGGCCCCGACGTTGAGGACGGACGCGCCAGCGTGGTTCAACTCTCTGAGGGCGGGGAGGCGCTCATTGAGGATCGAAGGGCCTCGAGCACCCAGGCGCTCGCGAGCGCGATTGGATCACTCCCTATCGACGACCGCGCGTGCTTGACCGGTGCATTGCCGGTGCTCGAGCGCCTGGCCGACCTAATCACAATGTCTGACCCGGCCTAGTTGCCGTCGAAATCGAACCACCCGGTCACCGCCCGCCAGTGACCCCCCGCGCGTAATCGCGCCACGATTCCGCGCTGCAGGCCGGTCACCTGGGGCAGGTCGGCCAGCGCAACACCTGGCGCACGGAACACGAACTCGAGGGTGTCGGCGTCATCGTCGTGTCCACCCGGCACCATCGTGAAGCGCCGCTGGAAGTCGAGGATGTGACTGCTCGGTGCGAGAAAGTCGCCGAGATGCTCGTCGAGAAGCCAACTCATGCACGTCGCGAGGCGGCGCCGGTCGGTGGGCCACGCTGCGCCGAGCACGTCGCGAGCCTCGTCGAGAGATTCGTCAATCGCCGAGTGGGTGAAATCAGGGCCATCGGGAATGTGCAGGCCCCACGACGGGTCACCGTGACGGAATCCGGGTCCGAGACGAGCCGCGTCGACGTCGTCGTACCAGGTCCACGGCGTCAGGGTGCTCTCGCCTAGGACCAGGTAGTGGTACTGGAGTCGACCGACCTGAACCAGCTCGCCGCGCAACGCCAGGAGCTGCCACCACCCCGCGTCCATTCCCACTGCGCCGAACTTCCGCCGGTAGATCTCTCCGTGACGCGCGAAGCTCGCCGCGGTCTCGTCGATGACGCGCTCGGGCAGTCCTCGCGCAGCGAGGAACCCTCGCATCCTGGGCGCGCAGAGCGCGATCACGTAGTGGTAGAAGAGTCGCCCCGCGTCGCCGCGGCTCTCAAAGTCGCCGAGGAAGTGCAGGGGCGCCACGGGGTCTCCGCGCGCGGCGTCAACCGACGCCACGACGCGCGCGAGCGCGTCGGAGAGCTCCGCGTCGGCGCGCAGCACGTCCCACGCCGTCTCGACGTCGGCGCTCGCGTCGTCAGGAAAGCCCAGGCCGCGCAGTTCGCGCGCCAGCCACGACGACGACGTCGACTCGACCAGCGCGGTGGCGTCGGGTGTCGCGGGGTCGAGATTGAGGCGCAGTGCGTCGAGGGGGTCGAGTGTCACGGCGCCGCGGTCTAGCTCGCGGTGGCCTCGAGCTCGCGCTTGAGATTCTCGAGCGTGGTGCGGATCGACTCGCGCGTGAACTCGACCCGGTCGTAGTCGTTCTTGGCGGCGTCGCGCTTAAGGAGGTAGCCGCGCTGGTCGCGCCAGTGCTCGGTGACGCGACAGCCCGCGTCGGTGGCTTCCACGTCGAAGGCCCACCGTGAGACCTTGAGCACGCCGTACTTGACCTCGAAGGCGAAGCGGCGCGGGGGGTCGTACTCGGTCACGGTCGCGACGGTCGACCACGAGTCGTCGCCGTGGGTGTTGTCACCGCGAAATCGTGCGCCGAGCGCGGGTCCGTCACCATTGAGCCACTGGCCCCCGGTGTTCTCGGGCGAGCGCCGGCCCATCGACGCGAGGTCGCTGAGCGCGGCGAAGGCCGCCACGGGCGCGGCCGCGATGTCGATGGTGTCGGCGTGGTCCATGCCCCGAGGCTACGCGGGCCTAGGAGTTCATCGACGCGGCCACGGTGGCGACGATGCGCTCGACCGAGGGCAGCGCGAGGTCCTCGAGCGCGTCGGCCGCCGGCAAGGGGATGTGTGGGGTGGTGATGCGCACGATCGGCCCGTCGAGGTCGTAGAAGGCCTCGTCGGCGCAGATCGACGCCACCTCCGCGCCCCAGCCGAGCAGTCGGGGGTTCTCCTCGACGGTGAAGAGCCGACCGGTGGCCGACACCTCGCGCAGCAGGGTCTCGGTGTCGAGGGGGACCAGCGAGCGCAGGTCGACAACGGTGCAGTCAATCTCCTCCTCGGCGAGCTCCTCGGCGGCCGCGAGCGCGCGCGGCACCATGAGCCCCAGCGCCACGATTGTCGCGTCAGTGCCCTGGCGCCGCACCGCGGCGCGGCCGAGCTCGTCGACGATCTCGCCCTCGGTGACGTCCTCCTTGGTCGCGTAGAGGCCCTTGGCCTCGAGGAAGATCACCGGGTCCGGGTCGCGAACCGCGGCGGCCATCAGCCCCACGACGTCGGTCGCCCTCGACGGCGCGACGACCTTGAGACCGGGGATCATCATCGCCCAGTTGGCGACGTCCTGGGAGTGCTGGGCGCCAAAGCGCAGCCCCCCGCCGTTGCCCGAGCGGATGACCAGCGGGAAGCTGAGCTGGCCGCTCGTCATGTAGCGCGACTTGGCAATTTCGTTGGCCACGATGTCCCAGCAGACCGCGAAGAAGTCCGCGAACATGATCTCGGCAATCGGCCGCATCCCGGTCATCGCCGCGCCCATCGCCGCGCCCAATATCGCCTGCTCGGAGATGGGGGTGTCGCGCACGCGCCGCGGACCGAACTCCTCCAACAGCCCGACGGTGCCCTTGAACACGCCGCCCGCGGCGGCGACGTCCTCGCCGATCAGCACGACCGAGTCGTCGCGGCGCATCTCCTGGGCGATGCCCCGGGCGATCGCCTCTCGGTAGGTCAGTTGCGCCACGATGATCCCCCGTCCGCGAACACGTCGCTCATCAGCAGGTCCTCACCGGGCACCGCGCCGGCCTTGGCCTCGTCGGTCGCGAGGTCGACGTCGTTGGCGACGTCGGTCTCGATCTGCTTGAGGTCGGTCTCGTCGACTCCCTCGTCGAGCAGGCGCGCCCGGTAGCGAGTGATCGGGTCCTTGGCCAGCCACGCGGCGACCTCGTCGTCGGGCCGGTAGGTGCCCGGGTCGGCACGGCTGTGGCCCCCGTGGCGGTAGGTCTCGGCCTCGATGAGGCTCGGGCCGTCGCCGGCGCGCGCGCGCGCGATCGCCGCGGCGGCGACGTCGTAGACCGCGTCGGCGTCGTTGCCGTCGACCATGATCGACTGAAGCCCGTAGGCGCTCGCGCGGTCGGCCGCGGGGTGGGCCACCGCGGTGACCTCGCTGGTGCGCGTGTACTCCATCCACAGGTTGTTCTCGCAGACGAAGACGACGGGGAGCTTCCAGATCGCGGCGAAGTTGAGCGCCTCGTGGAACGCGCCGATGTTGACGGTGCCGTCGCCGAAGAAGCAGACCGCGACCTGGTCGGTGCCCCGGTAGAGCGCGCTCCACGCCGCGCCGCAGGCGATCGGCAAGTGGGCGCCGATGATCGCGTAGCTGCCCATCACCCCGTGCTCGACGCTGGTCAGGTGCATCGACCCGCCCTTGCCCGACATGAGGCCGTTGGCGCGACCCAACAGCTCGGCGAGCACCGGGGTCATCGGCACCCCCCTCGCCAGGGTGTGGTTGTGGCCGCGATAGGTGGCGAAGGTCCAGTCGTCGGGGCGCATCGCCGCGGCGAACCCCGCGGCGACCGCCTCCTGGCCAATCCCCAGGTGGCTCGTGCCCTTGACCAGGCTCTCTAAGAAGAGGTCGTGGGCGCGCTGCTCGAACGCGCGCAGCGCGACCTGGGTGCGGTAGAGCTCCAGGCGCGCCGCGGGCTCGCGGGGCCCGGCGCCGGTGGCGGCGGTGGTGGAGGTGGTCATCTGGTGTCTCCTAATACGCGTTGGCGACCATGAGGTCCTGGGCGGGGAACTTCGTGAGGATCGCGGGGCCGTCTCGCGTGACGACGACCTCCTCTTCGATGCGCGCGGCCGACGTCCCGTCGGTCGCGGGGCAGTAGGTCTCGAGCGCGAACACCATGCCGACCTCAAGCTCGATCGGGTCGTTGAGGCTGTTGAGGCGGCTGATGATGGGGCGCTCGTGCAGTCCCAGCCCCAGGCCGTGTCCGAACTGGAGTCCGAACGCCGCCATCTCGTCGGCGAAGCCGAAGTCGGTCGCCGCGGGCCAGACCCGGGCGATGTCGTCGGTGCCCACGCCGGGGGCGACGAGGTCGATCGCCGCGTCCATCCACTCGCGCGCCTGGGTGTAGGCGTCGCGCTGGTGTTGAGTCGCGCTCCCGACCGACATCGTGCGGTAGTAGCAGGTCCGGTATCCGTTGAAGGAGTGGATGATGTCGAAGAAGGCCTGGTCCCCGGGACGGATGATCCGGTCGGTGAAGTTGTGCGGGTGCGGGTTGCAGCGCTCACCCGACACGGCGTTGACCGCCTCGACCTGGTCCGAGCCCATCTCGTAGAGGCGCTGGTTGACCAGCGCGACGATCTGGTTCTCGCGCACCCCGGGTTTGAGCGCTTCGAAGACGTCCTGGTAGACGCCGTCGACCATCGCCGCGGCCTGGCTCAGCAGGGTCAACTCATCGACGCTCTTGATCTGACGCGCGTCGAGCATCGTCTGCTGGGCGTCGCGCACGTCAACCCCCGCGGCCTGGAGCTCAAAGAGGAAGGGCAGCTCGACGATGTCGACGCCGACGGGCTGGCCGGCGACCCCGGCGTCGGCGAGGAGACCGGCGATCTCGCGGACCGCGGACGCGAAGAGCCCGGCGCGCGGCGCGATTGCCCCGCGCAGGCCCAGCATCCCCGCGCGACAGTTGTCGGGCTCGAGCCAGGGCGCGAAGAGCTTGTGGTGGCGCGCCGCGGAGCCGAAGTCCCAGACGATCGGCTCGCCACCTCGCGTGAGAAGGCAGTAGCGGGTCATCTTGTCGCCCAGTGCTCCGCCGACCCAGGTCCCCGACACGTAACGGATGTTGTAGAAGTCAAAGAGGAGCAGCGCGCCGAACTCGCTCGCGTCCAGCGCGGCGCGAGCGCGCGCAAGGCGGTAGTCGCGCAGGCGCGCGAAGTCGACTCGGGACTCGAAGTCGACCCCCATGTGGCCCGGGGTGTTCATCACCGGCCCAAAGCCCTCCCTCACGCGGGCCCCAGACCGTCGTCGACCTCGACGTCCTCGGGGGTGAGGACCATTCCCGAGCGGCGCGCCTGCTCGAGCAGGAGCACCGCGAAG
>JBOGFU010000199.1:0-3617 GCA_050743545.1 Acidimicrobiales bacterium
GCTCGAGGTTGAAGAGCGCCTCGGCGTCGAGCTCGACGCGCGGTTCGCCGGACCCGCGGCCGTCGCGCGGGTCGACCGCGCGCCGGCGACCTCGTCGCCCGAGAGACCACTGCTGCGCCGTCTGCGCCGCGCGGGGGTCGACCCCGACGCGGGCCTGCCCCTGGCGACGCGCAAGCCCGGGTGGCTGCGCATCGAGGCGCACATGGGCCCGGACTACCAACGCCTGCGCGCGCTGACCGAGGACCTGCGCCTGGTCACGGTCTGTGAGGAGGCGGGCTGCCCCAACATCTTCGAGTGCTGGGCGAGCGGCACCGCGACGTTCATGGTGAACGGAGAGCGCTGCACGCGCGCCTGCGGGTTCTGCCTCATCGACACGCGCAAGCCCGTCGCGCTCGACCCCACCGAGCCCGACCGCGTCGCCGAGGCCGTGGAGCGCCTCGGCCTCGCCCACGCGGTGATCACCTGCGTCGCGCGCGACGACCTCGCCGACGGGGGGGCGGGCGCGATGGCCGCGACGGTGCGCGCGATTCGCGCGCGGTCGGCGCAGACGCGCGTCGAGGTCCTCACGAGCGACCTGCGCGGCGACGTCGACTCACTCGAGGTCCTGCTCGACGCCCGCCCCGACGTGCTCAACCACAACATCGAGACCGTGGCGCGACTCCAGCGCGCGGTGCGACCGAGCGCGGGCTACCTGCGCAGCCTGACGGTGCTCGCGCGCTCGCGCGCGCGCGGCTTCACGACGAAGTCCGGGATGATGGTCGGCCTCGGCGAGACCGTCGACGAGGTCGACGAGACCCTGGCCGACCTGGCCGCGGTCGGCGTCTCGATCGTCACGATTGGCCAGTATCTGCGCCCGACCGCCCAGCACCTCCCCGTGGCCCGCTTTTGGGCCCCGGAGGAGTTCGACGACCTCGCCGAGCGGGGCCGGCGCCACGGCGTCGACCACGTCCAGGCGTCGCCCCTCACGCGCTCGAGCTACCACGCGCGAGAGGCCCTGGCTGGCGCAACCCCCGTGTCCGCGCCCGCGCGGCGCTAGCGCGCCACCCGTTCGGCCCGTTCGTCTGGTAGAAACAGGGCGCGGCGCTGAGGGCGTCGGCGAATTGATGGGGGGGTCGTGACGACCTGGCGACGCAATGTAATTACCCGGATGGGGACGGCGGCCGCGGTGGCGGCGTCGGCGCTGGTGCTGAGCGTCGGGGTCGCGGGCGCGGCCACCCACGTCGAGGCCAGCTCGAGCGCGTTCTGCAAGACGATCCTCTCCTTCCACGCGAAGGAGCCGACCGGCACGTCGTACTCCTCGTACCAGAAGTGGGCCAAGGCCTACCTGCCGTTCTGGCAGAAGCTGGCGTCCGAGGCGCCGAGCGGCGCGACCAAGACCGTGCTCAACGAGCTCGTGACGGTCGTCAAGTACGAGGCGTCGGCCAAGAACTACAAGGCGCTTGGCGCCTACTACCTCGCCCACCAAAAGCAGTGGACCGCGGGCTGGAAGGCGTTCGCCAAGGACATCGTGTCCTGCGCGACGTCGCTCTACTAGCGACCCCGGGGCCTAGGCGACGAAGTACTTCGCCCGCGGGTGGTGGCAGATGATCGCGTCGGTCGTCTGCTCGGGGTGGAGTTGGAAGCCCTCGGACACGCTGACCCCCACGCGCCCCGCGCCGAGGAGCTCGGCGACGGTGGCGTTGTCGTTGAGGTCCGGGCAGGCCGGGTAGCCCCAGGAGTAGCGCCCGCCCCGGTACTGCTGACGGAACAGCCCCGTGAGCGTCGGGCCGTCCTGCTCGGCGAAGCCCAGCTCGCTGCGCACGCGGTGGTGCCACAGCTCGGCGAGGGCCTCGGCCATCTCCACGCCGAGGCCGTGGAGCATGAGGTAGTCGCCGTAGCGGTTCTCGGCGAAGAGCTCCGCGCACCGCTCGGAGATCCGGGGGCCCATGGTGACGAGCATGAAGCTCGCGTGGTCGCGCTCGGGGCTCTCGACCGATCGGAAGAAGTCGGCGATGCACAGGTGGGGTTCGACGCGCTGGCGCGGGAAGTGAAAGCGCGCGGCCTCGGCGGCGCGGGACTCGTCGGCGTAGACGACGAGGTCGTCCCCGTCCGCCGCGGCGGGGAAGTGGCCCCACACGACCTGGGGTATGAGCAGGTCCTCCTCCTTGACCATCGCCATCTGGTCGCGCAACACCGCGCTCACGCGCTCCTTGAACGCCGCGTCATCCTCGCCGGCCTCGGGGCGATATCCCCACTGGTTGCGAAAGAGCGCGGTGAGGTTGAGGTAGTCGCTGATCTCGTCGACCGGGACGCCGCGCGCGACGCGGCTGCCAATAAAGGGCGGCGGAAAGAGCGGGTTGTCGGTCTCGACCTCCGCGCTGCGCGCGGGCAGCCCGGTCGCCGCGGGTTCGTCGCGGAACCGGCGCGGCACGTTTCGCTCGGAGATCTCGCGTCCGAATGAGGGGTCGTCCTCGCCACCGCGTCGGATGTCGCGCAGCCGGTCGAGCACGCGCAGGCCCTCGAACGCGTCCTTGCCGTAGAAGAGGCGGCCCCGGTAGACCTCGCGCAGGTCGCGCTCGACGTAGGTGCGCGTGAGCGCGGCGCCCCCGAGAAGGACGTCGACGTGGCTCTCGCGGTCGTTCATTATCTCGAGGTTCTCGCGCATGATGAGGGTCGACTTGACCAGCAGGCCGCTCATGCCGAGCGCGTCGGCGCGGTGCTCGTCGACCGCGCTGAGCATCTCGTTGATCCCCACCTTGATCCCCAGGTTGACGACCTCGTAGCCGTTGTTGGTCAGGATGATGTCCACGAGGTTCTTGCCGATGTCGTGGACGTCGCCCTTGACGGTCGCCAGGACCACGGTGCCGCGCCCGCCCTGGTCGGACTTTTCCATGTGGGGCTCTAGGTGCGAGACCGCGGCCTTCATGGTCTCGGCGCTCTGGAGCACGAAGGGCAGCTGCATCTCGCCGCGAGCGAACAGGTCGCCGACCTCGCGCATTCCGTCGAGGAGCACGTCGTTGACGATGCCCAGGGGCGCCGCCCCCGCGGCCATCGCCTCGTCGAGGTCGAGCTCGAGCCCGGGCCGCAGCCCGTCGACGATGCGCCGGCGCAGGCGGTCGTTGAGGGGCAGGTCGGCCAGGTCGTCGACGCTCACCCCGGTGACGCTCACGCCCTCGAAGAGCTCGAGCAGGGTGGCCAGCGGGTCGTAGCCGTTGCGTCGACGGTCGTAGATGAGGTCGAGGCACGCGCGTCGCGCGTCGTCGGGCACGCGCGCGAGCGGCAGGAGCTTGGCCGCGTGAACGATCGCGGCGTCGAGTCCCGCGTCGGCGCACTCGTGCAGGAAGACGCTGTTGAGGACCTGGCGCGCGGCGGGGTTGAGCCCGAAGGAGACGTTGGACAGCCCGAGGATCGTTCGCACGCCCGGGACCTCGTCCTTCATCCGGCTGATCGCGTCGATGGTCTCGATGCCGTCGCGTCGGGACTCCTCCATCCCGGTCGACAGGGGTAGGGCCAGGCAGTCGACGAAGAGGTCCTCCACGCGCAGCCCGTAGCGCTCGACCGCGAGGTCGGCGACGCGTCGCGCGACGCGCAGCTTCCACTCCGCCGTGCGCGCCTGGCCCTCCTCGTCGATGCAGGTC
>JBOGFU010000200.1:0-4433 GCA_050743545.1 Acidimicrobiales bacterium
ACGGGTCCGAGGGTTCAAATCCCTCCCTCTCCGCCACCGACACCGAGCGCCGAGCGCTCGGTGTCGCCACGTGAGGAGTGTGGTGCGCTACTGGATCGAGACCCTGGGCTGCGCGAAGAACCGCGTCGACTCCGAGAAGCTCGCGGGGCTCCTCGACGCCCGCGGCTACTCGCCCGCGGGGTCCGCCGAGCGCGCCGACCTGGTCGTCGCCAACACCTGCGCGTTCATCGAGGCCGCGCGCGAGGAGTCGATCGCGACCGTGCTCGACCTCGCCGAGCGGCGCGGGAGTGGCGCCCGCCTCGTCGTCACGGGCTGCATGGCCGAGCGCTACGGCGACGACCTCGCCCTAGCGCTGCCCGAGGTCGACCTGGTCGCGGGGTTCGGCCACAGCCTTGAGGCGACCCCCGTCGAACTGCGCAGCCGCCCGACGCCGAGCTTCGACCTGCTCAACCTGCCCCGACCGCGCTCGGCGCGGCCGTGGGCGTACGTCAAGGCCGCGGAGGGCTGTGACCGGCGCTGCGGCTTCTGCGCGATCCCGAGCTTTCGCGGCGACCAGCGCTCGCGCGACCTCACGGCGATCGTCGACGAGGCCCGCGGGCTGGCCGACGGCGGGGTCCGTGAGGTCGTGGTCATCGCCCAGGACCTCGCGAGCTGGGGTCGCGACCGTCGCGGCGGGAACCGCGCGCCCGCGGAGTCACTCGACGACGGCGTCGCCCAGCCCCTCATCGAGCTCGTCGGCGCGCTCAGCGCGCAGGTCGCGTGGGTGCGACTCCTCTACCTCTATCCATCGGGGCTGACCCCGCGCCTCATCGAGGCGATGCTCGCGACCGGGGTTCCCTACTTCGACCTGTCGCTCCAGCACGCGTCGCGCCCGCTGCTGCGCGCGATGCGCCGCTGGGGCGACGCAGAGCGATTCCTCGAGCGGATCGCCGCGATCCGGCGCGCGGAGCCCTCGGCGACCTTTCGCTCGTCGTTCATCCTCGGCTACCCCGGCGAGACCGAGGAGGACCAGGCGCGCCTGCTCGAGTTCCTCGACGCCGCCCAGCTCGACTGGGCCGGGTTCTTCACCTTCTCCCCCGAGGAGGGCACGCCCGCCGCGACGATGGGCGACCAGGTCGCCGGCGGGCTCGCGCTCGAGCGACTGCGCGAGGCGAGCGACCTCCAAGACGCGATCTCGGCGCGACGGCGCGACCGCCACGTCGGCACGCGCCAGCTCGTGCTGGTCGACGAGCCGGGGGTCGGTCGCACGGTTCACGACTGCCCCGAGGTCGACGGGGTCGTCCGCCTGGACCCCTCGCTCGCCGTAGGGTCGCTGGTGGAGTGCGACGTCGTGGCGAGCCACGGGACGGACCTCGAGGCGGTAAGAGCATGACCGAGCAGCGGACCTACGGCGAGACCGCGCTGCTGACGCCGGCCAACCTCATGACGGGGTTTCGCCTCGCCGTCGCGCCCGTCTTCATCTACATGATCGTGTTTCACCGCATCTCGTGGTGGACCGCGGTGGTCGGATTCGCCGCCGCGATGTCGGACTACTTCGACGGGATCGTCGCGCGTCGCCACGGCACGACGACCTCGGGCGCGTTCCTCGACCCGCTCGCCGACAAGGTCATTGTGCTGGGCAGCCTCTACGCGCTCGTCGTGTCGCGGCCCCACGGCCTCACGAGCTTCATCGTGCCGTCGATCCTCATCACCCTGCGCGAGATCTGGATGAGCGTCTATCGCAGCCGCGCCGCCCAGCGCGGGGTCTCGATCCCGGCGAGCCGACTGGCCAAGTGGAAGACCTTCACCCAGGACTGGGCGATCGCCTTCTGCGTGATCCCGGTCACCGCGCATCACGCGTGGCTCGGCGTCGCCACGATCTGGCTCGCGACGGCGATGACCCTCTACACCGGGGCGCAGTACTACGCGCGCGGTCGCAGGGCGGGTGTCGGTGAGGGTTGAGGTCGTCGCGGTCGGTAGCGAGCTGCTCCTCGGCCAGATCGCCGACACCAACTCGCAGTGGCTGGGCGAGCAGCTCGCCGCCCACGGGCTCGCGTCCCAGTTCCACCAGCACGTCGGCGACAACCACGACCGCATCGTGCTCGCGCTGCGCACCGCGCTCGCCCGGGCCGACGCGGTCATCGTCTGCGGCGGTTTGGGCCCGACCCAGGACGACATCACCCGCGCGGCACTCGCCGAGGTCATGAACGTCGCGCTCGAGCGCGACGAGGCGATCGTCGAGAAGATTCGAGAGATGTTCGCGTCGCGCGGGCGCCCGATGCCCGACAACAACCTGCTCCAGGCCGACGTGCCGCGCGGCGCGAGCGTGATCGCCCAGACGCGCGGCACCGCGCCCGGGCTCATCTGTCCGCTCGGCCACAAGGTCGCCTACGCGCTCCCCGGGGTGCCCTACGAGCTCACCGACATGTTCGAGCGCGCGGTGCTGCCCGACCTCTTGGCGCGCGCGCGCGAGCGCGGCGAGAGCGCGGTGATCGTGAGTCGCGTGCTGCGCACTTGGGGCACCAGCGAGTCCGCGTTGGCCGAAGCGGTGGGCGAGCGCTTCAACGCCCTCGAGGGCGATGACCGCGTCACCATCGCGTTCCTCGCGTCCGGGATAGAGGGGATAAAGGTCCGCCTCACCGCGCGCGGCGACGACGCCGATCACGCCACCACGCTGGTGGGCAACGAGGAGGCACGCGTGCGCGACCTCATTGCTCGCGCGCTCGGCGACATCGTCTTCGGGGTCGACGACGAGACCATGGAGGTCGCCGTCTCGCGGCGACTCGTCGAGCGCTCGCTCACCCTGGCGGTCGCCGAGTCGCTGACGGGCGGGCTCATCGCGAGCCGGCTGGTCAACGTGCCCGGGGCATCGGGATGGTTCAAGGGTGGCGTGGTGAGCTACGCGTCCGAGGTCAAGCGCGACCTGCTCGGCGTCCCCGACGGCCCGGTCGTCTCGGCCCCGGCCGCCGAGGCGATGGCGCTCGGCGTGTCCACCCTGCTGGGCGCGGACGTCGGCGTGAGCGTGACGGGGGTCGCCGGACCGGACGAGCAGGACGGCCAGCCCCCGGGCACCGTCTTCGTGGGCGTCGCGGTCTCGGGCGACGTCGAGCACGTCGCGCTGCGACTCCCCGGCGACCGCCCTCGCGTGCGTGCCTACGCCGCGATCAGCGCGCTCGACGCGCTGCGCCGCCGCCTGGACCGCGACGCCCGGTAGCGTCGCGCCCATGACCAGCGAGCTTGCCACCGACCGCCGCGACGTCGGGGTTGACGAGACGGTGCTCGAGGGCCTCGCCGCGACCTTTAACGCCTACGTCGCGGACGGCCGGCTGCCGGGTTGGATGGTCACGGTCTGGCGCGGCGGCCGCCGCGCCTGGACCGGACGGGGCGGGTACGCCCGACGCGCGAGCGGCGAGCCGGTCAACGAGGACACCCTCTGGCGGATCTACTCGATGACCAAGCCGATCACGGCGCTGCTCGTCATGGGTCTGGTCGACGAGGGCCTCCTCAGCCTCGACGACGAGGTCGCGCGCTGGGTCCCCGAGCTCGGGGCCGCGACGGTCTTTGTCGGCGGCACGCCCGAGGAGCCGGTGACGCGGCCGTCGGGGGCGCCGGTGAGCGTGCGCCACCTGCTCAGCCACACGTCGGGCCTGACCTACGGGTTCACCTTCCGCCACCCGGTCGACGCGATGTACCGCGCCAAGGGCCACCTCTTCGGCTCGAGCGGCAAGGGCCTGTCCGAGTCGGTCGGCGACTGGTGCTCGATGCCGCTGGTCTTCGACCCCGGCACGAAGTTCACGTACTCGGTCGCCTTCGACGTCCTCGGCCACCTGGTGGAGCGGGTCACCGATCGCCCCCTCGACGCGGCGCTGCGCGAGCGGGTCCTGGACCCGTTGGGCCTGAGCGACACGGACTGGTGGTGCCCGCCCGAGAAGCGGGCCCGCTTGGCCGACCTCGAGCTCGCGCCCCTGCTCGCGTCGTGGTCGGAGTACCGGATCGGCGAGCAGGCGACTCGCTGGCCCCGGATGCTCGGCGCGGGTGGCGGGCTGGTGTCGAGCGCGGCGGACTTCGAGCGGGTCATGGCCCTGATGCTCGGGCGCGGCGAGCTCGACGGCGTCCGACTGGTCGCCCCCGAGACCTTCGACCTCATGGTGACCAACCAGTTGCCCGATGGGGGACTGCTCGAGGACCTGGCCCAGGACGGCTACGCCGAGGAGGGCTACGCCGGCTGCGGCTTCGGGCTCGGCCAGTGCGTCGTCGTCGACGCCGCGCGCGCGGCGCCCCTCTCGGTCGGGACCTACCGCTGGGGCGGCGCGGCGAGCACGCACTACTTCGTCGACCCACGTGAGGACCTGGCCGTGGCCTTCTACACCCAGCTGCTGCCCACGGGGACCTACCCGATCTTCGCGCAGCTCGTCGAGGGCGTCTACCGCTCGCTCGGGGGCTAAGCGGTCGCG
>JBOGFU010000201.1:0-4318 GCA_050743545.1 Acidimicrobiales bacterium
GGGCCGGACCGGCGCACCCGGTACTTGACGGCCCGGCCGGGGCCACCTAGCCTTTGGCCACCGCTACGGCGGACGCGCTGCCCGGAAGGGGAGCGCTAGTTGCACGTCGGCGTGTTTTGCCATTAGAGTCGTAAGACCGTGTTCCTGCGCCCTGTTTTGTCGTCCCCGGACGTCCGAACGGCGCTCGGACGCACCCGCTAGTCACCCACCACCACGGAGGAGCGACCGTTGACGTCTCGGTCCACCAGCCCAGAGCGCTTTAACTTCTCAGCCCTGGGCGAAGCGCACGCCCTGCCCAACCTGCTCGAGATCCAGCGCGACAGCTTCGACCTCTTTATGAAGCAGGGCCTGCGCGAGGCCTTCGAGGCGATCAGCCCGATCACCGACTTCACCGGTCGCCTCAGCCTCGAGCTCGAGTTCGACCCCGACGACGCCGACCTCAAGAGCCCGCCGAAGTTCACGGTGGAGGAGTGCCGTCAGCGCGCGACCACCTACAGCCAGCCGGTCTTCGTGCGCGCTCGCTTCCTCAACTCCGAGACGGGCGAGATCAAAGAGCAGACCGTCTTCATGGGCGACTTCCCGATCATGACCGAGCAGGGGACGTTCATCATCAACGGCACCGAGCGCGTCGTGGTGAGCCAGCTCGTGCGCAGCCCCGGCGTGCTCTTCCAGCCGGGCAAGGACGAGAAGGTCGCCTTCGAGGGTACGATCCACCCGAGCCGCGGCGAGTGGCTCCAGGTCGACTTGGAAGAGAAGCGCAACAAGGCCGCCAACGCCGGCGCGCGCATCGCGCGCAAGCGCCGCGTGTCGATCTTCACGCTGCTGCGCGCGCTCGACACGTCGATGGACGAGCCGTTCTTCGAGAAGTTCGTCGCCCACTTCGACTTCTTGGAGGACCAGTACCACGCGGACTGGAAGAAGGCGCTCGCCGAGATCGCGCGCCACATGGACAAGTACAACCTGGAAGACAGCGCCGAGAGCTTCGCGCGCGCGTCCCAGGAGACCGCGTGGCTCGAGATCTACCGTCGCGCGCGTCCGGGTGAGGTCCAGACGGTCGAGGCCGCGCGCCAGTACTTCGAGGGCGCGTTCTTCTCCGAGAAGCGCTACGACCTGTCGCGCGTGGGCCGCTACAAGCTCGACCGCAAGCTCGGCACCGAGGTCGAGAAGAACGTCACGCTCTTCGGCGACCTCTTGGAGCGTCCCCACCTGGGGCTGCACGTCCTCGCCAAGGCCGAGGTCCTGGCGACCGCGACCTACCTGCTCAACCTGGCGCGCGACCGCACCGCCAAGGAGACGACGTACCACATCGACGACCAGGACCACTTCGCCAACCGCCGCATCCGCAGCGTGGGCGAGCTGATCCAGAACGCGTTGCGCACCGGTCTGTCGCGCATGGAGCGCGTCGTGCGCGAGCGCATGAACACCCAGGACGTCGAGGCCATCGCGCCCCAGACGCTCATCAACATCCGTCCGGTCATGTCGGCGATCAAGGAGTTCTTCGCGACCTCCCAGCTCAGCCAGTTCATGGACCAGAACAACCCCCTGTCGGGGCTGACCCACAAGCGCCGCCTGTCGGCGCTGGGGCCCGGCGGGCTCAGCCGCGAACGCGCGGGCCTCGAGGTGCGCGACGTGCACTCGAGCCACTACGGGCGCATGTGCCCGATCGAGACCCCCGAGGGCCCCAACGTCGGGCTCATCGGCTACCTGGCCAACTACGCGCGGATCAACGAGTACGGCTTCATCGAGACCCCTTACCGCGTGGTCGCGGGCGGGCGCGTCACCGGCGAGGTGAAGTACTTCACCGCCGACGAGGAGGAGCGCTACGTCATCGCCCAGGCCAACACCGAGGTCGACGAGCACGGCGCGCTGAAGGCCGACCGCGTGCTGGTGCGTCGCGGGCCGATCGGCACGGGGCTGCGCGTCGGCGCGTCCAACCGCTCGTCGTCCACGACCAGCGAGATCGACTTCGTCAAGCCCGACGAGGTCGAGCTGATGGACGTCTCCACGAAGCAAATCATTTCGGTAGCGACCTCACTCATTCCCTTCGTGGAACACGACGACGCCCAGCGCGCGTTGATGGGCGCCAACATGCAAAAGCAGGCCGTGCCGCTCATCATGCCCGAGGCGCCCTTCGTGGGCACCGGCATGGAGGCGCGCGCCGCGCTCGACTCGGGTGACGTGCTCATCGCCGAGGGCGAGGGCGTGGTGCGCCTGGTCTCGGGCGACCGCATCGTGGTCGAGTACGAGAAGAACGTCGTCGACCGCTACGGCAAGGCGCTCGGCAAGAAGCAGTACAACCTCAACAAGTTCCGGCGCTCCAACCAGGACACGTCGATCAACCAGAAGCCGCTCGTGGTGGGTGGCGAGACCGTCGCCGAGGGCGACCTGCTCGCCGACGGCACGAGCACCAGCCAGGGCGAGCTCGCGCTCGGCAAGAACCTGCTCGTCGCCTACATGCCGTGGGAGGGCTACAACTACGAGGACGCGATCATCCTCAACGAGCGCCTCGTGCGCGACGACGTGCTGACGTCGATCCACGTCAAGGAGTACGAGATCGACGCGCGCGACACCAAGCTCGGCGCCGAGGAGATCACCCGCGACATCCCGAACCTGCCCGACGACGTGCTCGCCGACCTCGACGACCGCGGCATCGTGCGCATCGGCGCGGAGGTCGAGCCCGGCGACATCCTGGTGGGCAAGGTCACGCCCAAGGGCGAGACCGAGCAGTCGCCCGAGGAGCGCCTGCTGCGCGCGATCTTCGGTGAGAAGGCGCGCGAGGTGCGCGACACGTCGCTCAAGGTCCCCCACGGCGAGTCCGGCAAGGTCATCGACGTGAAGGTCTACAGCCGCGACGAGGACCACGAGATGCAGCCCGGGGTCAACCAGCTGGTCAAGGTCTACGTCGCCCAGAAGCGCAAGATCACCGAGGGCGACAAGCTCGCGGGGCGCCACGGCAACAAGGGCGTGATCTCCAAGATCCTGCCCGAAGAGGACATGCCGTTCCTAGAGGACGGCACCGCGGTCGACATCATCCTCAGCCCGCTCGGCGTGCCGAGCCGCATGAACGTCGGCCAGGTGCTCGAGAGCCACCTCGGCTACGCCGCGCGCCACGGCTGGGCCGGGATTGAGGTCTCCGCGCTGGTGGGCACGTCGGGCCACGCCGACCAGGCCGACGCCGCCAACCGCCCCTATCGCAAGACCCGCCCGCGCACCGAGCCCGCGGTCTACGTCGCCACGCCGCCCTTCGACGGCGCGCACTGGGACGAGCGCGACCGCGCGAAGGACAAGCCGACGATCCAGGAGACCTTCGGGACCCTCAACGTCGACGGCGCCAACGGCAAACGGCTCCTCGCCGGCGACAACGACGGCAAGGTCACGCTCTTTAACGGCCGCACCGGCGTCGCCTACGACAAGCCGATCTCGGTCGGCTACGCCTACATCTTGAAGCTCGCCCACATGGTCGACGACAAGATCCACGCGCGCTCGACGGGCCCGTACTCGATGATCACCGCCCAGCCGCTCGGCGGCAAGGCGCAGTTCGGTGGCCAGCGCTTCGGCGAGATGGAGGTCTGGGCGCTCGAGGCCTACGGAGCGGCCTACGCCCTCCAGGAGCTCCTCACGGTCAAGTCCGACGACATGAAGGGCCGCGAGCGCGCCTACGAGGCCATCGTCAAGGGCCAGAACCTGCCCGAGCCGGGGATCCCCGAGTCGTTCAAGGTCCTCATCAAGGAGATGCAGTCGCTCTGCCTCAACGTCGAGGTGCGCGACAAGAACCGCCAGCACGTCGACCTCGCCGACACCGAGGAGGACTTCTTCTCCGTCACGCGCGAGCTGGGCATCGATATCAGCCGGCCCGAGCGCGGTTCCGACGAGGAAGACGCGCGGCGCGCCGCCGAAAGGAAGTTGTCATGAGCCCCCTCGACGTCAACCAGTTCGACGAGATCTCGATCGGGCTGGCGACCGCCCAGAACATCCGCAGCTGGTCCTCGGGCGAGGTGAAGAAGCCCGAGACGATCAACTACCGGACCCTGCGCCCGGAGAAGGACGGGCTCTTCTGCGAGAAGATCTTCGGACCGCAGAAGGCCTGGGAGTGCGCGTGCGGCAAGTACAAGCGCGTGCGCTTCAAGGGGATCGTCTGCGAGCGCTGCGGCGTCGAGGTGACGAGCGACAAGGTCCGGCGCGAGCGCATGGGCCACATCGCGCTGTCGGCCCCCGTGGTGCACATCTGGTACCTGCGCGGCACGCGCTCGTGGCTGGCCTACCTGCTCATGGGCACCGCGCCCAAGGAGGAGCTCAAGGCCAAGCAGTTGGAGAAGGT
>JBOGFU010000202.1:0-5443 GCA_050743545.1 Acidimicrobiales bacterium
GTGTGGGACCCCGGCCGACCAGGCTCGCGCGCTTGGCCGCGACCAGCGCGACGCCGAGCTCCACGTCGTGACGGTCGCCTTCGCGCGCGAAGTCCAGTCGCCCGACTTCGCGATGGGCGAGGGTCAGCGCGTAGCCCGCATCGGGCGCCGGCGATCCCTGTCCGGGACCGGCGTCGAGCTTGGTGGGGCGCAACAGCCCCGTCTTGGCGACGCGGCCCACCTCCGGGGCGGGGGTGGGCATCACCGTTCGCACCTGACCCGCGACGGGGACGGGAACGAAGGTGGGCTGGCTCACGGGTCGAGGCTACTGGGGGTCGACGTCGACCCTGGTGAGCCACTCCTCGTACTGGGGCAGCTCGCCGCGCACCGCGGCCGCGTAGGTCGATTGGATGGCCTTGGTGATCGGGCCGGGACGACCGTCGCCGACCACACGGTCGTCAACCGAGTCGATGGGCACGACCTCCGCCGCGGTGCCCGTGAGGAACGCCTCGTCGGCGACGTAGAGGTCGTCGCGCCGCAGCGCCTCAAAGCTCACCGGGTAGCCGAGGTCACGCGCGATGTGCACGACGCTGGCGAGGGTCACGCCCGACAGCGCGCCCGCCTCGGACGTCGGCGGCGTCACCACCACGCCGTCGCGCACGATGAAGAGGTTCTCACCCGTGCACTCGCTCACGCGGCCGTCGGCGCCGAGCATGATCGCCTCGTCGTAGCCGGCCTTGACCGCCTCGGCCTTGGCCAGGCTGGAGTTGACGTAGCCGCCGTTGGTCTTAGACGACGTGGGCATCGCGTCGGGGCTGTGGCGGACCCACGACGAGACCTTCATCCGCACGCCCTTGTCGGCGCTGCCCTCGCCCAGGTAGGCCCCCCAGGGCCACGCGGCCATCGCGACGTTGACCGGCGACGGCAGCGGGTTGACGCCCATCTCGCCGTAGCCGAGGTAGACGATCGGGCGCAGGTAGCAGCCGTCGCTCAGACGGTTGACCCGAACCAAGTCGATCGCCGCCTGGCAGAGGTCGTCGACGGCGTAGTCGAGCTTGATCATCAGGATCTTGCAGCTGCGCTGGAGGCGCACCATGTGCTCGCGAAGGCGAAAGATCGCCGGGCCGCGGTCGGTCCGGTACGCCCGAATCCCCTCGAACGCGCCGGTGCCGTAGTGCAGGGTGTGCGTGAGAACGTGAACCTTGGCGTCGTCCCAGTCGACCATGACGCCATCCATCCAGATCTTGTCGGTGGGGATGACGGACATCTAGAGCCTCTCTGTTAACCGCTGGGTCACGCCGACCGTGCCGAGCACGGCCGGGTCCCCGTCAAAGTCTGCCACCGCCGCGGAGACCCTCCGTGCGGCGTCGGACTCGCCCAGGAAGTCGAGCATGAGCGCCGCCGACGACACCGCGGCGAGGGGATTGGCCGTGCCGGTGCCGGCGATGTCGTGGGCCGCGCCGTGAACCGGCTCGAAGAGCGACGGCCCGGTGCGCGCCGGGTTGAGGTTGGCGCTCGCCGCGTAGCCGATGCCCCCGGTCACCGCGCCGGCGAGGTCGGACAGGATGTCGCCGAAGAGGTTGTCGGTCACGATGACGCCGTAGCGCTGCGGCCTCTCGACGAGGTAGATGCACGCGGCGTCGACGTGGTGGTAGTCGACCTCGACGCCAGGGAACTCCGCGGCGACGTCGGCGACCACTCGCGACCACAGGTCGCCCGCGAAGGTCAGCACGTTGGTCTTGTGGACCAGCGTGACCCGCGGGAGTGCCGTCGTGCTCGCGCGCTCGAACGCGAACCTCACGCAACGTTCAACCCCGAAGCGGGTGTTGACCGAGCCCTGCGTCGCCACCTCGTGGGCCGTGCCACGGCGCAGCACGCCGCCCTCGCCGGCGTAGGGGCCCTCGGTGTTCTCGCGCACGATCGAGAACTCGCAGCCCGGCGCGAGCGACGCGGCGACGCCGCGGAAGGGACGAAGATTGACGTAGAGGTCGAGGCCGAATCGCAGCTTGAGCAGGAGCCCGCGCTCGAGAACGCCGCTGGGCACGCGCGCGTCGCCCGCCGCCGGGCCAACCGCGCCGAGCAGAATCGCGTCGAAGCCCCGCAGCTCGTCGAGCGTCGCGTCGTCGAGCACGACCCCGTCGCGAACGAAGCGCGCCGCGCCGAGGTCGAACTGCGTCGTTGCGAGCTCGACCCCCGCCGCGGCCACGACCTCGAGCGCCGCGGCGGTCACCTCCGGTCCGACGCCATCGCCCCCGATGACCGCCACGCGTGGGGCGCGAGTTGTCGCCACGGTTCCTCCTTTCACTCAGTCTGGTCGGCCGGCCGTGCCCCCGGCAAGCCGGCTGGCGCTCGGGAGGCACTCGGTAGACTCGACCTCTCCCAACCTCCGAGGTTTCCGTGGCCGGCGAGATCCACCGCATCACCCAAGAGACGCTCGACAAGCTTCGCGACGAGTACGCCCACCTCACGACCGTCGGGCGAACGGAGATCGCCCGGGTCATCGAGGCCGCGCGGTCGCTCGGCGACCTGTCCGAAAACGGCGACTACCACGCCGCGAAGGACGCCCAGGGCAAGATGGAGTCGCGCATCCGCCAGATCGACCAGGTGATCCGTCACCACGACATCGTCGAGCGCGACGAAAACGCGGAGGCCGTCCAGCACGCGACGATTGTGCGCGTGGTCTACGAGGGCGACGGCGACGACGACGCCCAGGAGTTCTTCATTGGTTCGATCGAGGAGAAGCCCGACGGCGTCGCGGTGGCGTCGCCGACCTCGCCCCTCGGGGCCGCGCTGCTCGGTCACTCGGTGGGCGACGTGGTCCAGTACGACGCGCCATCGGGGACGCTCACCGTGACCATCTCCGGGCTGCGCTAGGTGACCGGGCGCACCCTCTACGACAAGGTCTACGACGACCACGTGGTGGCGTCGCCCGAGGGTGAACCGACCCTCCTCTACGTCGACCTCCACCTGATCCACGAGGTGACCAGCCCCCAGGCCTTCGACGGACTCCGGATGGCCGGGCGCCGAGTGCGCCGCCCGGACCTCACGCTCGCCACCGCGGACCACAACGTGCCCACCGACCCTGTGTCGACGCCGGTCGCCGACCCCACGTCGCGACGACAGCTCGAGGCCCTCGACGACAACTGCCGCGACAACGCGATCACGCTCTTCCCGCGCGGACACGAGAACCAGGGCATCGTCCACGTCATCGGCCCCGAGCTCGGCGTCACCCAACCGGGCATGACGATCGTGTGCGGCGACTCGCACACGTCGACCCACGGCGCGGTGGGCGCGCTGGCCTTCGGCATCGGCACGAGTGAGGTCGAGCACGTGCTGGCCACCCAGACCATTCCCCAGCGCCGCGCCCGGACCCTGGCCGTCACCGTGGACGGGACGCTCGGCGCGGGCGTGTCGGCGAAGGACCTCGTGCTGGCGATCGTCGCGCGACTCGGCACCGGTGGCGGCGCCGGGTACGTGATCGAGTATCGGGGCTCGGCGATTCACGCCCTCTCGATGGAGGGGCGCATGACCGTGTGCAATATGAGCATCGAGGCGGGCGCTCGCGCCGGGCTCATCGGCGTCGACGACGTCACGGTCGACTACCTGGCGTCGCGTCCGGGCGCGCCGACCGGTGCGCAGCTCGACGAGGCGACGACCCGCTGGCGCGCCTACGCCAGCGACGACGACGCTGCCTTTGACGCCGAGGTGAGGCTGCACGCCGACGACGTCGCGCCGGCGGTGACGTGGGGAACCAACCCGGCCCAGGTGGTCTCACTCGACGGGGTGGTGCCGTCACCGGACAGCTTCGCCGACGCGAACGAGCGCGCGTCGGCGCAACGCGCCCTCGACTACATGGGCCTCTCGCCCGGCACCGCGATGCGCGACGTGGCCGTCGACGTCGTCTTCATCGGATCGTGCACCAACTCGCGGCTCGAGGACCAGCGCGCCGCGGCCGCGGTGGCCGCCGGACGCCGGGTCGCGCCCGGGGTTCGGGCGCTCGTGGTGCCCGGGTCACACCGAGTCAAGGCCGCCGCCGAGGCCGAGGGGCTCGATCGGGTCTTCGTCGACGCGGGCTTCGAGTGGCGCGAGCCCGGGTGTTCGATGTGCCTGGGGATGAACCCCGACCAGCTCGCGCCGGGTCAACGCTGTGCGTCGACGTCGAACCGCAACTTCGAGGGCCGCCAGGGCCGCGGGGGTCGAACCCACCTGGTCTCTCCCGCCACCGCGGCGGCGACCGCGGTCACCGGCCACTTCGCGTCGGCGTCGGAGGTCGCGTCGTGAGGCCGGTCGCCGCGGTCGAGGGCCGCGCGGTGCCCCTGGGTCGTTCCGACGTCGACACCGACCAGATCATCCCGTCCGAGTGGCTCAAGCGCGTCGAGCGCACGGGCTTCGGTCGAGGCCTCTTCTCCGAGTGGCGCGACGACCCCGGTTTCGTCCTCAACGACGCTCGATTCCAAGGCGCGACGATCCTCATCGCGGGGCCCCGCTTTGGCATCGGGTCGTCGCGCGAGCACGCGGTGTGGGCCCTGTTGGACTACGGCTTCGAGGCGGTCGTGGCGCCGAGCTTCGGCGACATCTTCACGTCCAACGCGGGCCTCCAGGGGCTGGTCACCGTGGTCCTCGCCGACGACGACGTGGCCGACCTCGCCGCGCGCGTTGGCGCGAACCCCGACCTTCACGTGCTCGTCGACGTCGATCGGCTCGTCGTCGAGCTGCCCGGGGAGGGCTGGACGCGGGGCTTTGGCCTGGATCCCTTCACCCGCGAGCGCCTCCTCAACGGCTGGGACGAGATCGGGCTGACGCTTCGCCACGAGGCCGACATCGACCGCTACGAGGCGTCGGCGTCCGCGCCCCGCGCGCGACGCCACTTTGACGAGGCGGGCCGGCTCCTCACCTAACGAGCCCGGCGCGTCGCCCTACGCTTCGAGGCGACGAAGGAGTCCCCGTGGCATCGTTTCCCTACGCCGACGAGTACGAGGTGCGCCGTGCGCTGCCCGACGTGGGGGTCGACCCCGGCGAGATCCTCGCGATGATGGACGACCTCGCCCAACGCGAGGACCGGTCGTGGGAGTCCGGCCAGTGCTCGGGCACGATGTACTGCGGCGACCGCGACCACTACGCCCTGCTCAACTCGGCGTTCGCCCACTTCAGCCACGTCAACACGCTCCAGCGCGACATGTGCCCGAGCGCGACGAAGTTCGAGTCCGAGGTCATCGCGATGACCCTCGACCTCCTCGGGGGCGCCGCGCGACCCGGCGCGGTGGGGCTGATAACGAGCGGCGGTTCGGGCTCCATCGCCCACGCGGTGCTCGCCTACCGGGAGCACGCGCGCGAGCGCACGTCGCGTCCCAACATCATCAAGCCCGAAACCGCCCACCCGGCCTTCGCCAAGGCGTGTCACCTCTTCGGCGTCGACGTGAAGGTCGCACCGATCGACCCCGTGACGACCCGGGTGGACGTCGAC
>JBOGFU010000203.1:0-1505 GCA_050743545.1 Acidimicrobiales bacterium
GGGTGGCGACCACCGACACCGGACAGGCCTTCGCGGTGGTGGTCGCCCACGAGGTGGAGCTCGAGCCGGCGCGCGACGTTGCAGCGGAGCTCACCCTGCCCGCGGAGGCGCTCTGTCGACTCGTCTACGGTCGGCTCGACCCCGCCCACACCCCCCCGGGGGTGGAGGGCGACGCGCTCGACTTCCTGCGCGGGGTCTTTGGCGGCGTCTAGGCGCGAGTGAGGTCCCGGGTCAGAAAGACGGTGACGTCGCCGAGCCCATAGTTGGCGCCCTCGAAGCCCTCGTGGGCGGGGCCGTCGACGAAGCCGAGGGAGCGATAGAGGGCAATCGCGGCCGTCATGTAGCGGTGGCTCTCCAGGCGCAGCGTGAGATAGCCCAGCCCCCGAGCGTCGTCGATCACGCGCTCGAGCAGGAGTCGCGCCACCCCGCGTCCCCGCGCCGACGGCACCACGTAGACCCGTTTCACCTCCGCGACCAGGTCATCTACGGGCAACAGCGCCGCGACGCCCGCCGGCGCCGAGTCGACCCGGGCGAGCAGGAGCCGGCCGCGGGGCCCCGACAGCGCGGGCCACTCGGCGCGAAAGCCCTCGTGGACGCGGGTGGCTTGGTCGGGCGCCGGGGCGATCGCGTAGAGGGTCGCGAGCCGCTCGAGGACGCCGTCGACGTAGTCGGCGAAGAGCGCCTCACACTCGGCGAGGCGTCGCGACTCTCTGACCACCTCTATCTCGACATTCACCACCGGCGACGGTAGTGTCGACGACGGGCGAGGATTAGGCACGCCGAACGTCCGACCGCCGTCCCGGGTCGACGCCGGCACGAAGAACAGTGTGAACCCGAGCCCTCCCCGACGACCCTCGACCAGCCCCTGGAGACTGCGCGCGACGCTCGCGCTCGCGCTGGTGACCCTCATCGCGGTCGGCCTGACGCTGCGCCAGCACGAGCGCGGCGCCGAAGCCGGCTCGACCACGACGACCACCGCGACGACGACCACGACCCCCACCGTCACGACGTCGACGACCGCGGGCGTGACCACGACGACCGTGGGGTCGGTGACGACGACCACCGCGCCGTCGCACGGCACCGGGCCGGTCGTCAACGTCGGCTCGATCGATGAGACCGCGCGCGGGTGCGGCTTCGTCGCGCGTCGAGCGGGCCAGCCGATCACCACGACGACCGTGCGACACGTCACCGGACTCGGACACTGCACCGTGCTCGAGATCGGCGACTCGCTCGGCAACGACCTCGGCTGGGGGCTCAACCGCGAGCTCGAGTCAACCCCCGGGCTGCGCCTCATCCAGGAAGACATCTCCTCGACCGGGCTGTGCGCGACGTGGTTCTACAGCTGGCCCCACCACCTCGCGCTCGACCTCGCGCGCTACCACCCCAACCTGGTGCTCGTCTTCATCGGCGCCAACGACGAGCAGGGGCTGCGCGTGCACGGCGCGTCGGCGGTCTTCTCCTCGAGCGCGTGGGACCACGCGTATCTCAAGCGCATCCACCAGATC
>JBOGFU010000204.1:0-5813 GCA_050743545.1 Acidimicrobiales bacterium
GCCTACAGGCGGTCGGTGGCCACGTTATGGGGGGGCGGAACTAGCTGACGGCGATGCCCTCAAAGGGAACCGGCAGGCCGGTCGTGGTCTGGACGAAGCTCAACGAACCGTCGGGGTTGACGGCGAAGGCGTCGATCGTCCCGGCGCCACCGCTCTCCACGTAGAGGAATCGTCCGTCGGGGGACGCCGCGGAGTCGATCGTCCCGTGGTGGGCCGTGGCCGCGCTCACCGCGAGCACGCTCGCGGTGCCCGACGGCGACACGGTAAACGAGCTCACGTCACCGCTGCCGGCGTTGGAGCCGTAGTAGTAGCCGCGCGCGGTCGAGATCCAGCACAGCGCCGACTGGGTGTCGCTCACCGAGTTGATCTCAACGAGCGCGCCGGACGGGACGATGGAGTAGGTCGTGACCCAGCTCCCCGCCGCCTCGGCGGCGACCACCCGGCCCGCGGGGTCGAAGACGAACGCGAAGGGCACGCCGTTCGCCGCGTTGGTCACCGTCGGGGTGAGCGACAGGAATCCGTCACCACGCACCGCGAAGACCTCGTACTGGCTGGTCGACGACTTGGTGGTGACGACCAGGAAGCGGCCGTTGGGGCTGAATCCGACCTGGCCGGCACCGGCGAGGTAGTTGGGCGGCGAGGTGTTGTTGAGGTTGAGCGAGCGCACCGACCACGGGATCGCGACCAGGTGGTCGCCCAGGATCAGGTACTCGACGACCGACCCGGTGGAACCGGAGTTGAGCACCGCCGCGACATTGCCGTGGACCGAGATCGACACCGGGAAGCTGCCGAAGCTAGGGACCTGCTGGACGAGGCGCAGCGACGAGCCGTTGACGTCGAAGGCCGAGACCGTGTTGGAGCCCGAGTTGACCGCGAGCAGGACGTGCCCGCCCTCGGCGAGCGCGAGGCCACCCTGGCTCGCGAGGGGGTCGGCCGCCGCTCCGCTCGCGGACTCGCCCGCGCCACCGGTCGCGTAGGTCCCGGCGTAGGCGAGCGAGCCGTCACTGGAGCGTGAATAGCTCACCACCGAGTTCGTCGCCTGGTCGGTGAGCGCGAAGACCGCGTGGCCGGCGTGGTCACCGGGGTCGGCGCCCGCGGCGCTGGCGGCCGCGAGGCCGACGCCGATCGTGAGGGCGAACGCGACGAGCGCCCGCGTGAGTCGTGTGGTCATGGTCTCTCCTTGGTTGGGGGGTTGCCTCCAACAGTCATCGAGCGCCGCGCGCGCGTTACGCGCGACGTGTCGCTACTGTCGTCGGGTGGACGACGCCGAGCTGCTCGCGCGAATGCTCGACGGTGACGAGCGCGCCTTCGCGCAGCTCGTGACGCGTTACCACTCGACGCTCGTGCGACTCGCGCGCTACTACGTGGCGAACGACGCGACCGCCGAAGACGTGGCCCAGGAGACGTGGGTGGCCGTGCTGCGCGGCGCGGACCGTTTCGAGGGGCGGAGCTCGTTCAAGACCTGGCTGCTGCGGATCTGCGCCAACCGCGCTCGAACAATGGGCGCGCGCGAACACCGCGAAGTCCCGGTCGGCGCGGGCAACGAACCGACCGTCGCCGCGGCGCGATTCGACGCCGGGGGTGTCTGGCGCGACCCGCCCGCGCCCTTCACCGACGCGGTTGACTTTCGCGCCGACGAGGGCGCGCTCGTCGCCGCGGTGCGCGCGGCGATCGCCTCACTCGCCGAGCCCCAGGCGACGGTCGTAACGCTGCGCGACGTGGAGGGACTGTCAACCGAGGAGGTGGCGCGGCTCACCGGGCTCACGACCGGCAACGTCCGGGTGATCCTGCACCGCGGCCGGGCCAAGGTGCGACAGATCGTGGAAGACGTGAGCCGAGGAGGCGCGACATGAGAGTGACCGCTCCCCCCCTCGTGTGCCGCGACGCGGTCGAACTCGCGAGTGACTACCTCGAGGGCGCGCTCGCGCGACGCGACCGGCGCCGCTTCGAGCGCCACCTCGCAAACTGCGACGGCTGTACCGCGTACCTCGAGCAGCTGCGCGAGACGATCGCGGCGAGCGGGCGTGCCGCGCCCGAGGACCTCAGCCCCGAGGCCCTCGACGGCCTCGTCGACCTCTACCGCCGCGTCCGCGGCGGGACCGACCCCGACCGGAGGCAGCCGTGACCGCCGAACCCCTGATCGTCTACGGCGCCACCTGGTGCCCGGACTGCCGGCGGGCCAAGTCGTTCCTCACCACCCACCGCGTGCCCTTCACGTGGGTCGACCTGGAGGCGCACCCCGAGGCCACCGCCGAGGTGGAGGCCCGCAACTCCGGCAAGCGGATCATCCCCACCGTCGTCTTTCCCGACGGGTCGTTCCTCGCCGAGCCCTCCAACGAGGAGCTCGCGGAGAAGGTCGGCCTGGTGCGCGAGGCGCGCATGCGCGAGTACGACCTCGTCATCATCGGGGGCGGACCCACCGGGCTCACGACGGCGATCTACGGCGCGCGCGAGAACCTCGCCGTGCTCATCGTCGAGCGCTCGGCGCCGGGCGGCCAGGCCGGGGTCACCGAGCGCTTCGACAACTACCCGGGCTTTCCCGAGGGCGTGGGCGGCGCGGAGCTCGCCGAACGGATGACCCTGCAGGCTCGGCGCTACGGGGTGGAGATCCTCCAGGCGGTCGGCGCGACGCGACTGGAGCGCGACGGGGCGATGGTGCGGGTGACCCTGTCGACGGGCGACGTGGTCGAGGCGCCCGCGGTGCTCGTCGCGACCGGGTCGACCTACCGGCGTACCGACGCCCAGGGCGAGGCCGACCTCATCGGCGCGGGCATCCACTTCTGCGCGACCTGTGACGGGCCCTTCTACCGCGGCGCGCCCGAGCTCACCGTCATCGGCGGTGGCAACAGCGGGCTCGAAGAGGGGCTCTTCCTCACGCAGTTCGCCGAGCACGTGACGGTGCTTCAGGCGCTCGATCACCTGACCGCGAGCAAGCTCCTCCAAGACAAGGTCCTGTCGCACCCCAAGATGTCGGTGCTGCTCAACGCGTCGCTCAGGTCCTTCAACCCCGACGCGGGTGGCAAGTTGGCGTCGGTGACGATCGAGCGCAATGGCGCCGACGAGACTCTGCCCACCAGCGGCGCGTTCGTGTTCATCGGCCTCGACCCCAACACGGGGTTCCTCGACGGCTCGCTGAGAACGGACGCGCGAGGGTTCTTAGAGACCGACCATCAGTTCTCGACGAGCATGCCCGGGGTCTTCGCCGCGGGTGACGTTCGCTCCGGGTCGACCAAGCAGATCGCGTCGGCGGTCGGCGAAGGCGCCGCGGTGGCGATCCAGATCCGCTACTACCTCGACGCGCTGGTCTCCGCGCCGGCCTAGTCAGCCCCTCCGCGGGGCGAAGAACTCGCCGAGCAACGTGGCCGACTCGTCCGCGAGCACGTCGTAGGTGACGCTCGCTTCGTGCAGCAGCCGCGGGTCGCTGAGCACGTTGTAGCGAGAGCCCACCGCGCCCGCCTTGTCGTCGAGCGCGCCGATGACGACGCGGTCAACACGCGCGTTGAGCAACGCGCCCGCGCACATGACGCACGGCTCGAGGGTGACGTAGGCGGTAACCCCGTCCATGCGCCAGCGCCCCCGCGCCCCCGCGGCGGCGCGAAGAGCCACCACCTCGGCGTGCGCGGTCGGATCGGCGTCGACCTCGCGTCGGTTCTCGCCCACCGCGACCACGTCACCGTCGGCGACCAGCACGCAGCCCACGGGCACGTCGTCGTGGGCCGCGGCGCGCGCGGCGGCCTCGAGCGCCACACGCATGAACTCCTCGTCGCTCGCCATCGAGTGTCACAGTACGGGGCGCCCCGGGCGCCTCGCGACGGCTCCGGTAGACTCGACCCCGGAGGGGTGCGAGAGCGGCCGAATCGGGCAGTCTCGAAAACTGCTGTGTCTACGGGCACCGTGGGTTCAAATCCCACCTCCTCCGCTCACGACACGGGTGGCCGCGGCCACCCGTGTCGGCTTATGGAGCGCCATCGAGCCGCAACTACGCTGGGCGCCAGTCGTACGAAGGAGTCGTATGGTTTCGTCCCTCCAGTCCTCCCTCGGCACCGAGCGCAAGCTGGTCACCGAGCTGCCGGGCCCCAAGTCACGCGCCATCCACGAGCGCCGGGGCAGCGTCGTGAGCGCCGGGCTCACGCGCGGCTTCCCCGTCTACATCGAGCGCGGGGAGGGCGCGATCCTCGAAGACGTCGACGGCAACCGCCTGCTCGACATGGGCGCGGGGATCGCCGTGGTCTCGGTGGGTCACGCCGCGCCCGAGCTGGTCGACGCCGTCAGCGAGGCGATCGCGCGATTCACCCACACGTGCTTCATGGTCACCCCCTACGAGAGCTACGTCGAGGTCTGCGAGGAGCTCGCGCGCCTCACCCCGGGCGACTTCGCCAAGACCTCCGCGCTCTTTAACTCGGGCGCCGAGGCCATCGAGAACGCGGTCAAAGTCGCGCGCCTCGCGACCGGACGCCCGGCGATCGTCGTCTTCGACCACGCCTACCACGGGCGCACCAACCTGACGATGGCGCTCACCGCGAAGAACATGCCCTACAAGGACCGCTTCGGGCCCTTCGCCCCCGAGGTCTACCGCGTCGACATGAGCTACCCCTACCGCGACGGGCTGTCCGGGGCCGAGGCCGCGAGCCGCGCGATCGCCCAGATCGAGAGCCAGGTCGGCGCCCACAACGTCGCCGCGCTGCTGATCGAGCCGATCCAGGGCGAGGGCGGGTTCGTCACGCCGGCCGAGGGCTTCCTGCCCGCGCTGTCGGAGTGGACGTCCGCGAACGGCGTGGTCTTCATCGCCGACGAGATCCAGAGTGGCATGTGCCGCACGGGCTACTGGTTCGCCGTTGAGCACGAGGGCGTCGTGCCCGACCTCGTCGCCACCGCCAAGGGGCTCGCCGGCGGGATGCCGCTCGCCGGGGTGACGGGGCGCGCCGAGTTGATGAACGCCGTCCACGAGGGCGGTTTGGGCGGCACCTACGGGGGCAACCCGGTCGCGTGCGCCGCGGCCCTCGCGTCGATCGGCATCATGCGCGACCGCGACCTCGCCGGGCGCGCCCGAGCGCTCGGTGACGTCATGCTCCCCGCGCTGCGCTCCCTCCAGAGCGACGTCGCGATCATCGGCGACGTTCGCGGGCGAGGCGCGATGGTCGCGATGGAGCTCGTGGAGCCGGGCACGATGACCCCCAACCCCGCCGCGGCGAAGGCGGTCGTCAGCTACTGCAACCAGCAGGGCGTGGTCGCCCTCAGCTGCGGCACGTGGGGCAACGTCATTCGACTCCTGCCCCCGCTCATCATCACCGACGAGCAGCTCGCCGACGGGCTATCGGTCATCGGCGCCGCGGTTCGCGCCGCGGGCTAGGCCGCCCCACCGCCACACCACGGTGACTCGACCACGCGCGGTCGCGCTCGCGCTGATCCTGGTCGCCGGTCTCGCCCTCGCGGGCTGCGCGACGGTCACCGCCGCGCGCGTGACGGGCTATCCCTCGACGAGCATCAACGTGCCCCTGGCCCAGGTCGCGTGCACGCTACACGACGCCTGCGTCGCGGTGGGCACGTCCCTGCTCAGCACCGGACCGACCTCCACCGCGGAGTACCGGCGCACCAACGGCTCCTGGGTCGCGCTTCGCGCGCCCGTCGCGCCGACCTCGTCCATCTCCGCGGTCGCCTGCGCGCGGTCCAGGTGCCTCTTCGGGGGCACCTCGAGCGCGGGTGACCTGGTCTGGCTCTTCACGTCGTCGCCACCGCGCCTCACCGCGCTCGCGCCCCCACCCGACGGGATCGCCGTCGAGGCCATCAGTTGCGTCGGCGCGTCGACCTGCGAG
>JBOGFU010000205.1:0-9206 GCA_050743545.1 Acidimicrobiales bacterium
GTTCGGCCCTGGTTGGCTCGTGGACGACCATCGGTACGTTTGGTAAAAGCGCGACGGTCCGCGACCGGAGCTTGACGAACGGATGGTGAGAGATGACGACTATGGACCCCAAGCCCCGCAGCTGGGCCGAGCCGTTCCGCATCAAGATGGTCGAGTCGATCCGGATGACCACGCGCGACGAGCGCAAGCGCGCGATTCGAGACGCGGGCTACAACACGTTCCTGCTTCGCTCCGACGACGTCTACATTGACCTGCTGACCGACTCGGGCACCTCGGCGATGTCGGACCGCCAGTGGTCGGCAATGCTGCTGGGCGACGAGGCCTACGCTGGCTCCAAGAGCTACTTCAAACTGGAGGAGGCCGTCGCCGAGGTCTACGGCTACCCAGAGTTGGTCCCCACCCACCAGGGGCGCGGCGCGGAGCACATCCTGAGCCAGATTCTCATCAAGCCGGGTGACGTCATCCCCGGCAACATGTACTTCACGACGACGAAATACCACCAGGAGCGCGCCGGCGGGACCTTCGTCGACGTCATCATCGACGAGGCCCACGACCCGGCGAGCACCCACCCCTTCAAGGGCAACGTCGACCTCGACAAGCTGGAGTCGGTCATCGAGGAGTTCGGTGCCGAGCGCATCCCTTACATCTCTTTGGAGACCAACGTCAACATGGCCGGCGGCCAACCCGTCTCCATGCAAAACCTGCGCGAAACCTTCGACCTTTGCCAGCGCCACGGCATCCTGGTCATGCTCGACGCGACTCGGGCGCTGGAGAACGCCTGGTTCATCAAGCAGCGTGAGCCGGGCTTCGCCAACCACAGCGTGGCCGAGATCCTGCGCGCGATCTGCTCCTTCAGCGACGGCGCGACCGTCTCGTCGAAGAAGGACAACCTGGTCAACATCGGCGGGTTCCTCGCGCTGCGCGACCCGGAGTTGGCGCGCCAAGCGCGGGCGCTCCTCGTGGCCTTCGAGGGACTTCAGACGTACGGCGGCATGTCGGGGCGCGACATGGAGGCGCTCGCCTGCGGCATCCACGAGATGGTTGAGACCGACGACCACGTGCGCGCCCGGGTGGGCCAGGTCGAGTACCTCGGCCAGAGCCTTAAGAGGTTCGGGGTCCCGATCGTCCAGCCCATCGGCGGGCACGGGATCTTCCTCGACGCGCGCGCCATCCTCGAGCACGTCCCCCAAGAGCTACTGCCGGCCCAGTCGCTCGCGGCCGCGCTCTACGTCGACTCGGGGGTACGCGCCATGGAGCGTGGTGTCGTGTCCGCGGGGCGCGACCCCGTCACCGGGGAGAACCACTACCCGCGCCTCGAACTCGTGCGCCTGACGATCCCGCGGCGGGTCTACACCCAGGCGCACATGGACGTGGTCGCCGAGTCCGTCGCCGAGGTCTACGAGCACCGGGCCGAGATCGGCGGGCTGCGCTTCGTCTACGAGCCCGCGGACCTGCGCTTCTTCCAGTCACGCTTCGAACCCGTGCCCGTCGACGTGGTGCGTAACGATCACGTCGAGGCCGAGGACCTCTCCCTCGCCCATTAGGTCCGGCGTCTGCGTAGGCCCGAGCAGGGGACCAGGTTTCGAGACTTGACGCCACCGGCGGTACGCGGCTGAGGGCGTTTGACGGCGCGTAAGGGTGCGTCCGTGGGGCCTAGCGTTGCCGTCAACGGGCTGAAGGGGCGGCGTCGTGGAGATCCACCTGATTCGCATCGACAAGGCCGACGACGTCAACGTCATCGCCGGTCAGTCGCACTTCATCAAGACCGTCGAAGACCTTCACGAGGTCCTGGCGATGGCCGGGGGTGGGCTTCGCTTCGGGGTGGCGTTCTGCGAGGCGTCCGGCCCGCGCCTGATTCGAAGGTCGGGCAACGACCCCGATCTGGTCGACATGGCGACCCGGGCCGCCCAGAGCGTGGCCGCGGGTCACCTCTTCGTCATCATGCTTCGCGACGGCTTTCCGGTCAGCGTGCTCAACGCGGTCAAGCAGGTGCCCGAGGTCTGCACGGTCTTCTGCGCCACGGCCAACCCGGTGTCGCTCATCGTCGTTGAAGACGACGGCGCGCGCGGTGTCGCGGGCGTCATCGACGGCGAGTCGCCGCTCGGGGTCGAGTCGGCTCAGGACGAGGTAGATCGCCGAGCACTGCTCCGAGCGATTGGCTACAAGCTCTAAGGCTCGCCGTACGCGCTCGCCGATCCAACCACGTCGAGCGCGAACCGGGTCAAGGCGGCGTGCCCATCGCGGCGTCGACGTCGACGCTGGGCGTTGGTCGCCCCCCCGGCCGGGGGCTCGCCGCGAGGAGGCGTTGGGTGTAGGGGTCGGCGGGGTCGGAGAGCACGCGATCGGTCGGCCCGGACTCGACGACGCGGCCCCGGCGCATCACCACGACGTCGTCGCTCACCTGGCGCACCACCGCAAGGTCGTGGGAGATGAAGAGGTACGAGACCCCCGTCGCGTCACGGATATCGCTCAGCAGGTTGAGCACCTGGGCTTGGATGGAGACGTCGAGGGACGCGACGGCCTCGTCGCAGATGAGGACCCGCGGCTCGCACGCGAGCGCCTTCGCGATCGCGACGCGCTGGCGCTGGCCCCCCGACAGCCCGCGCGGCAGCGCGTCGGCCTGACGCCGGTCGAGGCCCACCTGGCCTAGCAGCTCCTCCACGCGGGCCTCCTGGCGGTCGGCCGGCCAGTCGAAGTGGAGGCGAAGGACCTCGGTGAGTCCGGCGCGCACCGTCATGCGCGGGTCGAGCGACGAGTACGGATCCTGAAAGACAATCTGGGCCTCGCGCGCCCGGCGTCGACGCTCGCGAGAACCGACCCGCCGCCACGACCGCTCGCGGCCGCCGACGTTGACGCGCCCGCTGGTCGGACGCTCGAGTCCGACGATGACGCGCGCCACGGTGGTCTTGCCCGACCCCGACTCACCGACCACGGCGAGGGAGCGACCCGACGCCACCGTGAAGGAGACGTCGTCGACCGCGACCAGCGATGCAACGGGCTGGGTGCGCGCCCGGGCGTGGCCCAGCAGTGCCGACCCGGGCCGCGCGACGGCGCGCTCGCCGCGGAGCCGGTAGACCTTGCGCAGGCCGACCACTTCGAGCGCGGGGGAGTCAACCATTGGCCGCTCGATGGGTCGGAATGAGCGTGAGGCGCCGGCGCAACTCCTCGGCGCGGTGGCAGGCCACGCGGCCCCCGTCCAGATCGCGCAACTCCGGTCGCTCGGTGTGGCAACGCTCAACGGCGAAGGCGCAGCGCGTCGCGAACGCGCAGCCCGGCCCGACTTCGTACGCCGAGAGCGGGCGACCGGGGATGGCGACGAGTCGCCGTTCGCGCGTCGTCGGGCTCGGCCTCGACGCCAAGAGCCCCGCGGTGTAGGGATGGCGCGCGGCGCGGTGGAGGTCAGCGGCGGCGACGTCCTCCACGAGGAACCCCGCGTAGAGCACGGCGATCCGGTCGCAGACTGCCGCGGCCAGCTCGAGGTCGTGGGTGACGAAGAGCATCGCGAGGCCCCGTTCGCGGCGCTGGGTGTCGAGGTTCACCATGACGTCGGACTGCGTGGTCACGTCGAGCGCGGTGGTCGGCTCGTCGGCGAGGAGCAGCTTGGGCGACACCGCGAGGGCCGCGGCGATCATGACCCGCTGGAGGAGCCCGCCGGAGAGCTCGTGCGGGTACTGGCGCATCCGGCGCGCGGGGTCGTCGATGCCCACCACCCGCAGCAGCCCCGAGACGACGTCGACCGCGTCGCCCCTCGCGTCACCGCGCTCGACCAGCGCCTCAACGAGGAAGTCGCCCACGGTGCGCACCGGGTTGATGTGGGCCCGCGGGTCCTGAAAGACCATCGCCACGTCGTGGGCGCGAAACGCGCGCAGCTGCGTGCGGTCCATGGCCAGGACCGAGCGGCCCTCGAAGCTCACATCGCCGAGAACGGTGGCGCCGTGGGGGAGGAGGCGGATCACCGCGCGCGAGGCCATGGACTTGCCGGCGCCGGACTCTCCTACGAGGCCCACCGCTTCGCCCTCGGCGATGGACAGCGTGACGTCGTGAATGACCCGGCGCGGTTGGCCCTCGACGGGCAGGTCAACCGCGAGGTGGTCGACGTCGAGGACGTTCACGACCGCGCCGATCCCTGGCGCGTCGCCAGGCGGTCGCCCAGCAGGTTGAACGCGACCACGGTCACGATGATCAGGACCCCGGCGAAGAGGGATTCCTGGGGGTGGCCGGCGAGGATCGACGTCTGGCCCGTCGAGACCATGACCCCCCACTCGGCGGTCGGGGGCTGGACGCCGAGGCCGAGGTAGGAGACAGCGGCGAGGTCGACCAGCGCGTACCCGAAGGAGAGCGTCGCCTGGACGAGCAGCAGGGGCATCACGTTGGGCAGCAGGTGGCGCCAGCAGATCGTGCGCGCGGGCAGGCCCTCGACGTAGCACGCGGCGACGTAGGGCAGGTGACGCTGACGCACCGCCTCGGCGCGCACCACGCGCATCAGGTACGGCGTGTAGGCAATCGAGAGCGCGATGACCGGGGCAACCAGACCGGGGCCGAACATCGCGACCGCGAGCATCGCGAAGATGAGCCCGGGGAACGCGAAGAGGATGTCGGCGACGCGAGAGACGACCTGGTCGAACCACCCGCCGAACCACGCCGCGGAGATCGCCATGACCGTGCCCACCGACGACGAGATGACGATGATGAGCGCCGGGCCGAGCAGGCTCAGGCGCGCACCGTAGATGAGCCGGGAGAGCAGGTCGCGTCCGAAGGAGTCGGTGCCCAGCAGGTGCGTCGCGCTCGAGCCCTGGTTGACGGCCAGGATGTCCGCGTAGTTGGGATCGTGGGGCGCGATCCACGGCGCGAAGATCGCCATCGCGACGAGCAGAGCGATGAACGACCCGGTCGCGACGACCACGGGGTCGCGCCAGGCGCCCGGCGCGTGCGTGGCGTGCGTCGACTCGTCGTTCAGGGGATCGAGGACAGCGGTCACGTCAGGTCGCCCCCGCTCGGAGGCGCGGGTCAAGCGTGAGGCTCCACACGTCGACCACCCCGTTGATGATGACGAACGCCGCCACGAGAATGAGCGACACCGCTTGCACCGACGCGAAGTCCTTCTGCAGCGCCGACTGGACGAGGAACGAGCCGAGTCCGTTGATCCCGAAGGCCTGCTCGACGACGACGTCACCCGCGATGAGGCCGGCGACGGTGAGCCCCGACACCGTCATGATCGGGATCATCGCGTTGCGCAACACGTGACGCACGACCACGTGACGTTCGCTGATGCCGCGGCTGCGTGCGGTCTCGACGTGCTCGCGAGAGAGCTCTTGGCGCACCGCGGCCTTGGTGAGCTGGGCGGTGTAGGCGAGCCAGGAGATCGCGAGCGCCACCGCGGGAAGCGTCAAGTGCCAGAGCTGGTCGACGAAGCCCGACCCCGCGCCAAAGACCGGGAACCACTTGAGGTTGACCCCGAACACCGTGATGAGGATGATCGCCGCGACGAAGGAGGGCGTGGCGAGGCCGACGCTCGTCGCCACGGTGATCGCGACCCCGGTGCGCCGAAAGAGCGCGGCGGCGAGTCCGAGGACAACGCCGCCCGCGATGATGAGCACCGACGCGTAGACCACGAGGAAGACGGTGTTGGCGACGCGGCCCGCGAGCAGGGACGTGACCGGCACGCGGTAGATGAACGACGTGCCCAAGTTGCCGTGCAGGACCCCCGAGAGCCAGTCCCAGTAGCGGGCGAGGAAGGGCTGATTGAGGTGCTCGGAGCGCTCGATCGCCCTCAGCACGGCGGGGGTCGCGTGCCCGCCGGCGAGCAGGGTCGCCGGGTTACCGGGGGCGAGAAAGAGCGCGCCGTAGATGGCCACGCTCGCCACGAGCAGCGTCACGACGAGGGAGATCAGCCGGCGGCCGACGAGCCGCCACATCACCCCTCCGTGAGCGCCCGGGCGAGCGCGGCCACCCGTCAGCCGGCCTTGCCCAGCTTGGCCAGGCAGGGCTCGTAGATGTAGGCGAACGACGCCGGCGCGCCGGTGATCGACTTGTTGAGGAAGAGCGACTCGTCGGGGTTGACCACCGGAATCACAATGTAATCCTTCATGTAGATCGCCTGGGCCTGGGTGATGAGACCCGCGCGCGTCGCCGCGTTGTAGGTCTGCTGGGCCGTTGACAGGTCGGAGTTGACCGTGGCGTTGTTGTAGTTGGTGTAGTCAAACAGCGCGCCCTTGGGGAACCACAGCCCGGTGTAGTCGAGTGGGTCGGGAACGTCCAAGTACCCCTCGTCGACCAGCATGTCGATGCCCTTGCGGTCCGCCGCCACGAAGAAGGCGTTGGAGAAGGCCAGGGGCTGCATCTGGTCGAGCTTGATGTTGAGCCCGATCGACGTCCCGGCCTGCTGGACCGCGGTCGCGAGCGCCAACTCGGTCTGGTCGCCCGAGAGCAGCGCGAGGGTGATCGGCGCGGTGTGGTTGGGCACCGACTTGACCAGGGTCTTGGCCATCGCGATGTTGGCCGAGTTGGAGCCGAGTTTCGCGTAGGCCGCGCGGTAGGTCGCCGTCGCCGACGGGTCCCACGCGGTCGCTGGAGTCAGCGCCAGGTTGGGGGTCGCCGCGCCGCCGTAGATCACGCTGGCGATTGCCGAGCGGTTGAGCGCCAGGGAGAGCGCCTCGCGGACCTTGACGTTGCCGATCGGCCCCGTGGTCGACGTCGGCGCGAGCTCGGTGATCGTGAGGCTCGGGCCGAAGTACAGGGTGCCGTCATTCGCGGTCTTGAGCTCGGGGTAGCTCCCCGCGGGCACGCCGTAGGCGCCGGAGATCTCACCGGACAGCAGCGCGCTGGTCAGCGTCGACGAGTTGACGATGAACTTGACCGTCACCGTGTGGATCTTGGCGGTGTAGGCGGGGTCCCAGTAGTGCGGGTTGGCGGTCAAGACAATGTCGTTGCCGGGGTTCCACTTGGTGAGCTCGTAGGGGCCCGAGCACATCACGCCGCCCGCGGCCGTCCCGTACGCCTTGCCCTTGGCGGCCATGTAGGACTTCTCGGCAATCGCGCCCGCGATCGTCGCCATCTCCTTGACGAAGAGCTCGTCGGGCTTGGACAGCGTGACCGTGACCACGTTGGGGCTAGTCGCGACAATCGACTTGACCGACGCGTAGTAGCCGCCGTTGAGCGGGTCGTCCTTGGGGTTGAGGTTGCGCAGCATGGAGTAGGCGACGTCGGAGGCGGTCAGGGTGTGGCCGTCCCAGAACTTCACGCCGTGGCGAATTTGAAAGACTACGGTCGTCGTCGTCGTGTACTTCCAGGACGTCGCGATGCCCGGCGCGATCCCGAACGTCGGGGTCAGGCGCAGCAGGTCGTCGCAGAGGTTGGAGACCATGATGTCGGGCGAGTAGTCCGCCGACTGGGCGTAGTCGAGCGTGGTCGGCTCGCCGCCGGGCAGGTCCCACGTGATCGACGACAGCGTGCCCGTCGCGGCGGGCGTGGTCGACACCAGGTGAACCGACGACCCCGCGGACGCGCTCGTGATCCCCGGTCCCGCGACGATGCCCGCGACGCCGAGCAGCGCCGCCGCCCAGGCCCCGCGTCGGAGCAGACCCCTTCGTGGTAGATGACTCATGACAACCCCCTCCCGCGCCCTCGGGCGCAACTCGTGAACTTCATGGTGATGCGGTACTGCGGTCATCGAGGTACTGGCCAATGGCGATGGTCGCGTCGCGCGTCGCCGCCTGCTTGACCTCGTCGAGGGGCGTCGGCCACGTCGAGAGCTTGGCGACGACCGTGTCGGTGGGCCCGTGGACGAAGAGGTTCTGGCCGTAGATCCCCGCGCCGTAGAGCAGCGGCGCGGCTCGGTCGAAGACCCACCAGTAGTTGCGGTAGTGGGCGTTGTCGGGAAAGCCCTGCGACTGGGTGCTGGTCGCGAAGGCGGCGCGGCTCTCGGCGGTGCCGTTCACCGTGTCGTCGACCCACGAGCGGGGCAGGACCGCACGCCGACCCCGGCGCCCCGCGTTGAGATAGAGGAGGCCGACGCGGCCGAGGTCGCGCAGCGTGGTGCAGATCCCCCCGTCGACCATGGCGTTGCCGTGGCCGTCGAGGGTCACCTCAGCGTCAAACTCGGCACCCATAGGTCCCCAGAGCTCGCGGGCCATGACCTCGTGGAAGCGCGCCCCCGCGGCGCGCTCGATCACCCAGGCCATCACGTCGGTTAGCACCGAGCGGTAGCGGAAGGCACCGCCGTGAGCCTCGTCGTTGGCGAGGGTGGCGAAGTAGGCGAGCGCGTCGTTGGGCAGTCCGGGCAGTGATCGCGGGCGCCATAGGTAGACCTGTTCGAAGACGCGCACGTCAGCGTCGGGGTCGTCGTAGTCCTCGTTGAATCGCGTGCCCGAGCGCATGTCGAGCAGATGCTGGACCGTTGCGCCCGCGAAGGAGGTGTCGGCGAGCTCGGGCACGACGGCGTCGAGTCGCGCGGCGGGGTCGAGGTGCCCGCGTCCGACGAGGCAGCCGGCGACTGCGGCGGTGATCGACTTGGAGACTGACTGCAGCAGGTGCGGGGTCTCTTCGGTCATCGAGTTGGCGTACTGCTCGGTGGCGATCCGGCCGCGGTGCAGGACGAGGAATCCGTCGGTCTCGCTCACGTGGAGAAGCTCGCCCACCGTCCAGCGTCGCCCCGCCGACGTGAAGCGAACGTGGTAGAGGTCGTGCTCCTCACGGGGAAGTCGCCACACCGGCCCCGTGCCTCGGCGCACCACGGCGGTGGGCACCAACTCGCGCACGTGCTGGAACGCCCATCGATTGGCGGGGGGCTCTTGCCAGTTGGCGAGGGTGACCAGCCGGTCGTCGCTAAATGGGGGGCTGCCGGTCATGAAGCCGACACGGGCGCGCTCGTCGACGTCGACGTCGAGAGCCTGATTCACCACGAGCGCACCGCGCGGTCGGGATCGTGCTCCGCCAGCCCGACGACGACGCCGGCGCGAGTGGCAGTGGACACGACCCTCCCCAATCGCCGCGGTCCGTGGGAATCGAGCGATGCACGAAGCATATGAGGCCTCAATTGGGTCGTCAAAGGATGATTCGTCGCCGATGTCCCCACCCCACTGACGTATGGTGTCGAAATGTTCGCCGCGCCCGACGAATCGGACCTCAGCGCCGGGGAGGTGATCGCCCGCGACGAGCACCGCGCTGGCCCGACCGACGGTTCAGCCATTTTGGGACTGTCGTGAACC
>JBOGFU010000206.1:0-6056 GCA_050743545.1 Acidimicrobiales bacterium
CCCAGGTAGTCGACGTACATGACTACGACGTTTATGGCCGACACGCGCACGCCCGTGCCCGTCACGATGGGCTGACCAAAGAGCGTGCGATCCCACGACGTGGTCGACGCATTCCACGTCCACGCGACCGCGTAGATGCTGGGGAAGTCGACCGTGAACTTGCTGACCGCGACGCCCGCGCGCCAGGGCGCGGACGAGTAGGTGAAGAGGGCGGTCGGGGGCGCCGGGCTCCCCCCGAGATTAAAGAGTGCCCCCGCCGACGCGTAGAGGTTGTGAGGGGCCTGGCGCGTCGGGTCGCGGTACATCGCCGCGCCCGCGGTGGTCTCATCTTCGAGCTTGAGGCCCGGCACCGCGCTGATGTCGTTGATGGCGTAGGGCGCGCCGCCCGAGTAGGCGAAGATCCCCTTGATCGGGTCGACGATCGACACGTCCGTCGGCCGCACCGAGCGCACCGGGCCTACTTTGGCGGGCGCCTGGGAGTTGAAGATCGCCGCGAGCCGCGTGATCCCGCCGTCGACGATCTCCTCGTAGACGACGTCGGCGCGGTCGATGCCCCACTGGGGCAGCGCCTCGGGGGTGTTCTCGACCTTGACCGTGAGCGCCGGCCGACTGAACGCCTGGCGCGCCGGGTCGGGCAGCCCGGTGAGCGGCGCGGCCGGCGCGAGGGTGGTCGTGGTCACGAGGGTCGTCGTCGACGACGTGGCCGCGGCGTGGTGGAAGTGGAAGTACGCGACGACGCCCACCGCGACGACGACAACCGCGAGGGTCGTCGCGACCGCGACGCCGCTCGACCTTGCGGTGCGTTGGTGGCGAGGCGCGCGGGCCACTACTCGTCGACCAGGGGCTTGACGATCATGGTGTGGGGCAGCCCGGTGTCGACGCTCACGAACTCACTGCCCGGCACGACGTGCCAGCCTACGGCGCGATAGAAGCCCAGCGCGCTATCTCGCGCGTAGGCCCACAGCCGAGTCGTCGCGTCGACGCGCAACCGTCGCTCGGCCTCCGCCAGCACCGCCGCGCCGAGGCCCCGCCCCTGGACCGCGGGGTCGGTCGCCATGAAGCGCAGCTGATGGTCGTCGTCGCCGGGGTCGGGCGGAAATGGGGCGGCGAAGATCGACGCGCACACCACGATGACGCCCCCCACCGAGCCGGCGAGGTGCAGCGCGCGCGGGTCGTCGTCGCGCGGCTCGACGACGTCGGCGGCGGGGTCGGCGCCGCGCAGCACCAGTCGGCGCAGGTCGTGCAGCTCGCCGGGGTCGACGACGGTGACGTTCAACGCGGCGTCAGTCAAGAGCGCGCACCATGGTCACCACCGCGATCGACGGGTCGCGCGACATCGACACGACCTCCCCGGTCGGCGTGAAGCCGACCTTGTCGTAGAAGGACCGAGCCCGCGCGACGCGGTCGGTCACGTGAAGGTAGAGCTCGGTCGCTCCCTCGGATCGCGCCCACGCCGCGACCGCGTTGACGAGCCCCACCGCGGCGGGACCCCCGCGCGCCGAGGGCGTGACGTACATGCCGAGGAGCCACCGCGCGCTCGGGAGCTGCTCGTGGGTGCCCCCGCTCGCCAGTCCAACGACCGCACCGTCGTCCTCGGCGAGGAAGAATCGCCACCGCGCGGCCACGTCGCGCCACTGGGCGTCGTTCCAGCCCGACGCGTCGGCGTAGGTCGATTGATAGGCGTCGGGGGTGTCGGCGAGGGCCTCGAGGCGAATCTCGCGCAGCGCGGGCGCGTCGACGTCGCCCCCGGGGCGCACGACCACGCTCACCGGCGCATTCGCTCGGCGACGATTCTCTCGGCCGCGGAGCCCTCGGCGAAGTGATCTCGCACGTTGTCGCGGTCGACGTCGGGTCGGTTCTGGGAGAGCTTGGACTTTCCCTGGACCGACGCGACGGTGAGTTCGATCCCGACGATTGCGCGAAGCTGGCGCTCGACGTAGTCGCTCGGCGCCTGGTCGACCCACCACCGCGGGTTGAGGCCCTCTTCGAAGTGGTCGGTCAGCCCGGTCACGACGTCGCGCAGCCACGCGGCGTCGGGGACCGCGCGCGCCGCCCCGCGCACCTCAGCCGCCGCGTAGTTCCACGTCGGAACGACCCCCGGCGCGTCCACTCGGCTGGGGTAGAGCACCGGGCTCACGTAGGCGCTCGCGGCGAGGAAGACGACGAGGGCCTCACGACCCGGTTCGAGGGCCCGCCAGAAGGGATTGGCCCTGGCGACGTGGGCCCGCAGGATCGACCGGTCGTCGCTCACGAGCACCGGTGCGAGCACGCTCACGAGGCCGTCGGAGCCCGCGACGACGAACAGCCCCACCCCCGCGTCGTCGACGATCGCCCACGCCTCGTCGTCGTTAGCCGCGAACGCGGGGGGAACGTACACGACGCCATTGTCGCACGACTGGGACGACTACCCAGTGGCGAGGAGCGCGTCGAGCCGCTCGAAGCCCTCGGCCCACGCGCGCGCGGCGTCGAGCACGATGAGCGCGTCGCGGTCGCCCTCCACCGGGTAGGTCGCGAGCAGCTCGACGGTGGTCGCGTCGCCGGCCTCGGTGAAGGTCAGCGCGAAGTGCCATTCGGGGGCCTCGCCCGCGTGGGGCGAGCCCGCGGGGCGCAACGACGTGAGGAACTCCGCGCGGTACTCGTCGAGCAGCACCGTCATCGCGAACGCGCGCGGGGCCACCACGTCGTGAATCGTCCCGTGGACCGCGAAGCGCGCGCCGTCAGAGCCCCGCATCTCGACGCGATACTCACCACCCTCGACGAGGTCGAACGCGCACGACGTGACGCTCGTCGTCGCCGAGCCCCACCAGCGCGCGACGAGGCCGGGGTCGGTCCACGCACGAAACACGTCCTCGCGCGTGGCGGCGAAGTCACGGCGCACCACGGTCTGGGGGACGCCCTCGACGCGCTCGACGTCGACCGGCGCGACGACGCGCGCCGTGGGAGCGGCGGTCGCGGCGGCGTCGTCGTGAGGCAGGCGCGCCGAGTAGATCGAGTAGCCGTCGACCTGGCGTACGACGAACGCCGCGATGAGGGTCGCGGCCATCATCGGGACGGCCAGGGTGAAGCTCGAGTGGGTCAGCTCGAGCACGAGCACCAACCCCGCGAGCGGCGCCTGCATCGCCGCGCCGATCATCGCCGCGGCGCCGACGAGCGCGTACGCGCCCACGGGCGTGCCCGACCACACGTGGCCCCACGCCCCCCCGAGGAACGCGCCCAGCGCGGCGCCCGTCGCGAGGAAGGGGGTGAAGAGCCCGCCCGCGGCGCCGCTGCCCAACGTCGCCGCCGTCACGAGGGGCTTGAGCATCGCCAGTGCGAAGAACAGGCCGAGCCCGCCCGCCCCGATGAACGCGAGGTGCGCGATGTCCTGGCCGTTGCCGAAGAGTTGCGGATAGGCGACGCCGAGCAGCCCGACCGCCGCGAACGTCGCGGGCATCACCCACAGGATCGCGGTCCCCGACGCCCGGTGGTGCGAGACCCAGCCAATCACGCGCACGTAGACCAGCGCGAGCGCGCCCACGACTAGCCCCGCGGGCACCGACCACACGACGATCGACGCGTGGAGCGCGACGTGCGCGACGTCGGGGTAGGTCGGGCCGTGGGGAAGGGTGATCCACGCGGTCACCGTCGCGATCATCGAGCAGGCCAGCGCGGGCAGCACCACCGGCAGCGCGAAGCTCCCCACCAGGACCTCGGCGGTGAAGATCGCTCCCCCGAGGGGGACGTTGTAGACCGCGGCGAGCCCCGCCCCGCCGCCACACGCGACGAGCAGGCGGCGCTGGGCCGGGCTGAGACCCAGGAAGCGACTAAAGAGGCTCCCCGACGCGCCGCCCATCAGCTTGGGCGCGGCCTCGCGTCCGATCGACGCGCCCAGGCCGACCACGACCTCGGACGTTACCGACGTGAGAAAGCTCCGCCGAACGCCGAGGTCCGCGTCGCCGCGCCACAGCGCGTCGTCGAAGTCGGCGCGCTCGTGGCGCAGGTAGCGCCGGATGAGGAACCACGACCCCGCGCCCACGACCCCCGCGACCACCAGGTTGAGCACGCGACGCAGGTCCGACGACGACGCGACCGCGCTCGAGTAGCTCGACGTGTGGGCGTGAAAGGCCCACCGCTCGACGAGCGAGAGCACCGCCATCAACAGGTCGCCGAGCAGCCCGGTGGCGACCCCGGTGACCGCGACTGCGAGCCAGAAGCGCGCGCTGAGCGCGGCCTCGCCGTCGTGGGTCACGTTGGGCTGCTCCATCGCGCCCCGGCCCGACGCGATACGTCGTTTGATGAGCGGTGGCGGAATCCGCTGGCGCTCGCTCGCGTGACGCGTCCTCATGGGCCCCTCGACGATTCGGCCACATCGTACCGGTGACGGCGCCGCGACCACCACCCGGGACCTGGCTACGCTGCGCTCACCGTGCCGGACCGACGTGACCTCGCCGCCGCGCTGAGCGGCCTGAGCGCCGAGACGTTCACGTCCTCTCGCCGTCGAACCTGGGACGTGCTGCGAGTGGGATCCGGGCCCGCGGTGATCGTGGTCCACGAGGTTCCCGGCATTACGCCCCTCGTCGCGGCGTTCGCGCGCGAGGTCGCGCGCCGCGACATGACCGCGGTGCTCCCGTCGCTCCTGGGAACCCCCGGTCGCGCGCCCACCGTCGGCTACACCCTCGCCGCCGCCGCCCGAGCCTGCGTCAGCCGCGAGTTCGCCATGCTCGCGACCGACCGCTCCAGCCCGGTCACCGACGACCTTCGCGACCTCGCGACCGCCGAGCACGCCCGCTGTGGCGGGCCGGGGGTCGGGGTCGTCGGGATGTGCCTGACCGGCAACTTCGCGCTCGCGATGAGCGTCGACCCGATCGTGCTCGCGCCCGTGATGAGCCAGCCCGCGCTGCCCCTCACCATCGGCGCTCGCCGGCGCGCCGCGGTCGGGGTCGCCCCCGACGACCTCGCGCGGGTTCGCGCGCGAGTTGACGAGGGGCTGTGCGTGATGGGCCTGCGCTTTAGCGGCGACGCCAAGGTCCCCGCGGAGCGCTTCGACACCTTGCGTCGCGTGTTGGGCGACGGCTTCGTCGGCGTCGAGATCGACTCGTCGCCCACCAACCCGTGGGGCTACTCGCGTTCCGCGCACTCGGTGCTCACCCAGGACCTGGGTGACCAGGCGGGGTCGCCCACTCGCGTCGCGCTCGAGCGCGTGCTCGACTTTCTCGCCACGCGACTCGACGTGGGCGCCTAGGCGACCCCGTCGACGAGCGCCGAGCGGTTGAGGTCGCGCACGTCGGTGACCCCGGTGAGGCCGAGGGTGACCATGAGCTCCGCGCGCATCACCGCGAGGACGTGGTCGACCCCGGGCTCGCCCCGCGCGGCCACCGCGTACGCCCACGCGCGTCCGACCAGGCAGGCTCGCGCGCCGAGGGCGACGAGCCGGGCGACGTCGAGCCCGCTACGCACGCCCCCGTCGGCGAGCACGTCGCACGAGTCCCCCACCGCGTCGGCGATCCTCGGCAGCGCCGCGGCGGCCGAGGGCACCCCGTCGAGCTGGCGTCCGCCGTGGTTCGAGACGATGACGCCGTCCACGCCGTGGGCCACCGCGCGCGCCGCGTCGTCGGCGTCGAGCACGCCCTTCAGCGCGATCGGCCCGCTCCAGTGCTCGCGTATCCACGCGAGGTCCGACCACGTGACCGCGGGGTCGAACTGGCTCGCCACCCACGCCTGAAAGTCTCCCGGCACGCGCGCCTGGGGTAGCGCACGCTCCAAATTGCCGAAGGTGAGGGGGCGACCGCGCAGCGCGACGTCGCGGAGCCACCGCGGGTGGCGAGCGAGGTCCGCCGCGCGGCGCCACTGGCGCGAGCGCGGCACTCCCCCCGACACGCCGTTGCGCACGTCGCGGTAGCGGTGCCCGACGACCGGCAGGTCGACGGTGAGAACGAGGGTGGTGCACCCCGCGGCCTGAGCTCGCGCCATGAGGTCGAGCGCGTAGCCACGGTCGCGCATCACGTAGAGCTGGAACCACGGGGGTCGGGTCGTCGCCGCGGCGACCTCGTCGATCGAGCAGATGGAGAGGGTGGACT